>NZ_BAAGPM010000016.1:0-40090 GCF_054784135.1 Kribbella swartbergensis | reverse complement strand
AGGTGCGGTCCGGAGTCCTCCTCAACTCCGGACCGCACCGCCCACCAGACCCGGCTGGACCTGGCAGCTGGCCGCCAGGAGACCAAACGGCATCGACGCCACGAGAAACGTGTTGTAGAGATTGGTCTTCTCGGTGACAAGTCGCATGGCCAGGTGCGGCCCAATGTTGCCCGCAGCGTAGGGCGCCTCCGACGGGTCAACCCGACGCTCAAATTCGGGTTGCAACCCTCATGAACCGCTGCTGGACCAGATCACCCCACCCGGTGTGATGCCGATCTCCCACGCGTCGGCGCACGCAGCATTAGCAGCGTTGCCGCTCCCTACGATGCACATGGCCGCTACGAACGCAGTAATTGTTGCCCGCTTGAGCAGCATAAGCTTGAACCTCTCCCTCGACGGAAAGCTACGGTAGTCATCGGACTGCCGAAGGCGATCATGGGGACTACCGGCGACCTGATGCCACCATTCAGCGTGAGCCGAAACTTCAGCACACGAGTCCATCGCGACAGACGCGTCCGCTTTCAACGGTGACGTCGTCGGACAAGGGCAGGTGCTCCGTGCAGAACTCGACGCCATGGCCAAGCGCCACGGATCGCAGGTAACTCGGCCGCGGCCCGACCCGCCACGTAAGACAACACCCGCCTGTCGGCTCGGGACACGGCCTGCCCGACGATGCACGCGGCCGTCTACATGCATCGACGGTAGATTTCGCCACGACTGATCATGACGGCACTGCCGATTCCTTACCTATCGTCGGACAACGGCTGAAGGTGCGCTTGCCAACTGGGGCGGATGCGGTTCGTGTCCTCGCTGACAACATTCGACCACGGCTAAATGATTGCGCCTGGCTCGGAGCGGGTCGATCGTGGGTGAACGGTCACTCAACTAGGAAGAGCGATGGATCTCAACACTCAAAGAATCGCAATAATTCGTCGACTGACAGCATCCTTTGCGGTCGTCGGCTTGGCGGCAAGCGCGTGTCTGACCAATGCCAACGCGCACGAACCTGAGAATCCAAACCCGCAGCTGTTCAGTAAGGACAGCCGTCCTTACGGACGAAGCATGGCCACCTGGGCCGAGCAGGCATCACAATGGGTCTACGGCCAACCGATCGAGAGAAGCCCACTTTTCGATCAGACTGGTGCGAACTGCGGCGTCGCTCAGCGAGGTCCAGTCTGGTACATCGCCCGAATCGCAGGCCCTAAGGTGTTCAGTGGAACGCGGTCGTGCACCGTTCCCCACCAGAAGGCGATCTTGCTGTACATCGGCGCCGTCGTCGACGAATACCCGTGCCCTGCGCTGCCGGACTGGGGGCCGACAGGTGGCCAGTCGTTGTACGACTTTCTGATTGCCGATGCCAAGCCGGTGATGGATTCCGTGAACCTTTTAGAGGTCTCAATCGACGGACGGGAAATGCGGGATGCCCTCAGTTATCGGTACCACTCCGACGATCTTTTTTCCATCACATTCGACAGCAGTTTGAAGGAACCGCTAGGCGATCCGTGTATCACTGGGACACCTCAACAGGCCATCGTTGATGGCTTCTTCATGATGGTTCGCCCACTGAACCGCGGTATGCACACGATCGTCGTGCACGGCACCGCGACCGGAGGCGATGACAAGACATTCACCTATAAATTGAACGTGACCTGAGCCTCCGGGCGGCCGCTTGTGAGCTGTCTACCTACGGCACGCAGACGAGAACGGCGGAGCTTTCCCATGCCCACGTAGGTGACCAGGTTGGCACGCGCAGCAATGCACTGATGATGTTGCTGACCGTCTGCCGCGGGTTTACCGGGCTGTACTGGTGCTCGACAAAACCTGGTTCTAGCGGCGGAAGGGCGCAGCTCGCGTTCCTTCAGTTGCGCGGGGTCGGGGCTCGCGAACAGAATCCCGGCTGGGTTCGACCAGTGTCAGCTCGCCGACCAAGGTCGAGGCCGGCGCCGCCCCGAATGTAATCGCTGCGATAAGAACACACCAGTTCGATACACGGAGGGCGTACCGTGAAGTATCTGTTGCCTGGCTATACCCCCGGCCATGAGTGGGACGCAGCGGACACTCCGTCTGAGAAAACTCTCGCCTCGTTCGACACGTACCTGAAGTTCGAGCGAGAGTTGGCTGAGACCGGGGAGTTCGTCACCAGTGAAGGCCTCGGCCACCCGGCGGGCACCACCACCGTCCGAAAGATCTCGGACGGTGTGGTGGCCACCGATGGACCGTTCGCTGAACTCAAGGAGGTTCTGGGGAGCTTTGCCGTCGTCGATGTGGCAAGTAAAGAACGGGCTGTCGAAATCGACAGGCGGGTCGTCGAGGGAGATGAGTGAGCCAATCGACGCTCACCCTATTATGTGCGCGAACATCGGCGCATGACGCAGCGTGTCGGGCGAGGCCGAGTACAGGTTTCGCATCCGGAGGCGAGACAAATCTTGGCGCGTCGAGTACGGCGCACGGTGTTGCACCCTCCCATGACCGGCAGATCTGACAACGGCCGGAGCGCCGACTGCTGACGGAAGATCAATTCGGAACGATCGAATAACACTGGTCTGCCGACCCTGTCTCCAGAAGTGCCTCGCGCTGACCGGACTGCAGCAAGGTGGAGCGCTTGCAAGCCGCGTCGGAGCCTCGGCACTCAGATCGCAAGCAGCAGCAGGATCATGGACGCCCGAGTGGAGTCGGCGCAGCCTCATTGCTAGCAATCATTGGTTATACCTCTCCATCCCAGAGCTTGTTAGCAAATCGCAAGGCAGTTAGGCAGGCTGAATCTGGGGAAACCTCCGCCGAACCGCTGTTATCAAGCGGTCTCTGGATGTAGGACCTCCGAACCGGCGCCGATCGTATCCTGTGAATGGCCTTTCCAACTCATCGAGACGATCGACCGCCGCGCGGAGTCGACTTAGCCATTCCTCATCGTCGGGCCGAGCCCATTCGAGCAATCCCTCGATTCGGTCACAACAAACACCCTTTTCCAGAATGTTCTCCGGGATAACCTGCTTAAGGCAAACTCCATACAGGCCAGCTAGGTAATCCAACCAGGCCTGTTCGATCTCATCTTCAGTGAACGGCACAGCATGGGTGGTCGCAGCAGTCTTGTAGCGAGCGAAGAATAGACCAGGGATGTCTGTGGCACGCTTTGCGTCAATCCATAAAGCTAAGAAATCTGAGGTCACCATGCGGGTCCCGTCCGGCAAAGTATAACTTGGTCTCGGGAGTAGTCCGCGGTCAACCAAGGCCTCGACTTCCGTCAGTCGTCGGCCGGCCTGCGCCGTCGCGTCCTCCATCGAAATATAGTTTTCTACAACATAGCGAATATCACGCGACCCCATTTTCGCCGGACGCAACGCCTGACACCGTGCACGGATAGCGCGTTTCCTGGCGGCCTCGATCTCCGAAGCGTCAAGAGGTTGAGCGCCGGACAGTCTTGTGGCAACGGAGTTGCGCAGAGCTACATTTTTCAGAGATTGATTCGAAGTCGTCGGCTTAGATGCACTAGTCATGATTTGCATCATGCGACATGCGGCGGCAGAAGGCGATGGTTCAGCCATGGACGAATCCTCGCCAGCTATGATGCCGTGACTCGCAGCCATGCCAGCATCGGCCGACGGCCGGTACGCACCGCGTGCCGTCTGGCGCAGCACCTGCCCCGGCCGCAGCGACACAGTGGCGCTGCGCGGAGGAGGGCGAATACCCGAAAAGCCTGAAATTCGTGCAATGAAGTGAAGTTGTCAAGCTGCCGCAGTGGCATCTGATTGAAGTTAGAATTGGCATGATTGATGAGCGAACTGCCATTGTCCCGGGGGAGTGTAGAACGCTTCGGCGCTGCTGCGGCTGAGCTGGCGTGAGCAGTTCGGCGGTCATCCAACGCGCCCATGAGCTCGCCCTGGACGCTCACGTCGCGTCAGCACCCACGACGTGTACGGCTCCGCGCTCTGGGTGAACCAGCGTGAGCAGGTGGTGGAGTACACCCGGAAGATCCCGGGCATCGACGCGCGTCGCCCTGCCGGGATGCACAGTCGCTTCAGCTTGGTCGTGGTCAACGACACCACGGTTGTCTTCTACGTGTGGCGGTTTGCGACCGACCACAGGACGAGCTACCGGACCGCGAGGATGCGACGCCGTTCTCCGACCTGCCCCGAAGCCTGCTCACGCTGACGGCGCACGTGTACGACGGCGGCGCCGGTCAACCGCCGATCAACGGGGTGGAGATCGACGAGGAAGCGAACGAGGCCGCACGGGCTGAGGAAGAGGCCGTGCTCAGGGAGCTGGAGGGTCTCGGCCAGGTCGCCACGGTCGGCTTTGCAAGCAACCTAAGCCGGGCTGATCGAAACTCCTCGATGACCACGGCTACGTCCGGTCGACGAACTGGGAGACGCTTCGCTGCCTAGCGGGTTCGCTGAAGGTGAGAACGGCAACGGCCAGTGGGTACCGCGCCGGCCCCGGCGCCGGCGCGGTTCGACGCGGACGCGACGTTGGATGACGACTTCGGTTTGACCGCCCCGGTCGCCGCTCGACGTATCACCGATCAGCGAGCCGGAGCGTGACCGGCCTGACAGCGGAAATGGGGACGAGTCGCTGTGATCGACACGTCGAACACTGAGACTGAGCAGTTGCAGCTGCTCAGCCGCAGACGACGGTCACCGCGGTGGCCGAGGCGGGCTCGACTCAGCCCGGTTGACGCAGGCGCGTCGTTTGGCGGGGCTGACGGGCTTTAGCGCCGGTGAGATCACAACAGACGCCATGCCCTCGGGTCCGGCGCGTGCAGCGCAGGAGCTGCGATGATGATGGGACTCCTCCTTGGTGTCGAAGACCCGAGGCCGCCACTGCTGGTGTAGTGGATGCGGCGCCAGTGCCTACCTCCTCAGGGCGCTGGTCAGTGATCGGCGGGTAGTGGTTCTAGTAGTTCAGGTCCGTTGTTCTTGACGTTGGCCATGAGCTTCGACACCGCGTACACGTCGAGCCCCCATCGACCGGCGGCGCCATCAGTGCCCAGAGTTTGATCGACGTCGTGGTTGTGCGCGGGAGAGGGGGTAAGTCGACCCGGTTGTCGTGGATGATGGCCATCGGCATCCGATCGTGGACGCGGCCGGCGCTGTCGGTCGCCGTTGTTGTGATGATCGTGTACGTTCGGGAAGAGCCGGTTCGGGTCGTCGTCCGGTAGACGTCGCGCTGGCTCGCTCCGTCGAGACCATCCCCGGGCCCGGACGCACTCCCCGGGCGGCACGACATTCGAGCCGAAATTATTGAGAGGATTTCGATACCCGTCCGTTGTCCATTGTGGGCGTCTCACTGGCGGTGTGTTGGGCATATCTGAGTACTCAGATGGTCGGGCGGCCGTCGCGCGGTGCGAAGGAGGTCAGGGCTTGAGCATCGCTTGACGCGGCTCGGATGTAGTACTCGGCCCAGTCGCGCCGCTCGGGATAGGTCGAGTTGGCGACGACATTCGCGATCGCTTCGTCGATGTCAACCGCGGTCGATCGCAGCGTGACGGCTCCGTCTCGCAGGAGTGCCCAGGATCCGCCCGGGCGCCCGTAGGGCATGCCGATGCTGCCTGGGTTGATCACTAGCCGACGATCGACGAGCCGACAGAATGGCATGTGCGTGTGCCCACAGACCACAGTCTGGACATCAGCCGGTAGGTCGGCGAAGGCCTCGGCCCAGCGGTCCAGTCGGGTGTCAACTAACACGACCTCGTCGTCGTCGCGCGGGGAGCCGTGGCAGAACAGCACCGGGCCGAAGCCCGTCACGTCGAGGGTCACCGGGTGGGGTAGGCCGGCTAGCAGTGCGACGTGCTCTGGCGACAGTTGCTTGGCGGCCCACATGTCGATCTCATAGGGCTCGCCGACGGTCGACGGCCTGCCTTCGGCTAGCGCGACCAGTTCGCGGTCGGCGTTGCCTCGCACGAGCACGACACGGTTGCCTAGCGCGGTCAGGCGATCCAGAACCGCGACCGGCTGTGGACCCGCCGCATGATCACCGGTGACCACGATGGCTTCGGCGCCGGCGACCTCCGGCTCGGCCAGCACCGCGTCGAGCACCGGTAGCACTCCATGGACATCGGACAGAACCGCGACACTGTTTAGCATTCCGCGACACTCGCAGCCCGATCGGCCCAACGCAAGGGGGCGCGGCAGGTCAGCGTCGCTCGGGCTGAACTGGCCTCGCGTCGGAGCAGATCTCGACGTAGGCCACGCGCGAGTGATCGTCGATGACGGTGTACAGATAACTGGTGCCGGTGCGGGCGTGCCGGTCGGCGCTCCACTTGCCAGTACGCCCACGATGTCGCCGACTTGTTCTTGTTGCCTTGCTGCTTGCCGACGTATAGCCAGCCGCCGCCGTCGGGATGTGCTGAAGCAGGCTGACATCGCCGCCGCGGGGAGGCCGCCTTGCGGGATTGGTCGTCGAGGGCGCATTCGACGCCGCGACGTACGAGCCCGAGCAGCGGGTCGTGGAGTTGCGTCGTACGGCGCGGCGTGGCCAGGGCTGGCTTGGCGCACACCTCGGTGCGGCGCCGCGGACGACGACACGCCGCCGTCAACCCCGTACCTGGCCGGCTGTGACCCGATCACCGGTGAAGTGATCGGGGCCAGCAAGACCACCGCTGTGCACTGAGCACCGGCCGGGCGAGTTGTTGCAGACGGATGTCAAGAAGATCGGCCGGATCCCCGACGGCGGCGGCTGGAGAGCCCACGGCCGCGGCCACGGACACGCGACCGCAAGAACGGCTTGGGGTTTGACTACATCCACACTGGTTGACGATCACTCCCGGTGACCGACGGTCGAGATCCTGCCCGATGAGAAAGGCCCGCCTCTGCAATGTTCTCCTGCACGCAGCGCAGGCCTTCGCCGATGCCGGCATCCCCACCATCGAACTATCACCAACAACCACCTGACCTATAAACACTCCTACGACGTATGGAACGCCATCACCGAGCTCGGCGCGCGGCATCTTTTTCATCCAACGCCACTGCCCTGTCAGAAACGGGAGGGTCGAGTGCGTAAACCGCACCCTGGCCACTGAAAGGGCCTACCGCCAGCCCTTCTCACCACCACCGTCCTAGCGTCAACCCTCGCGCCCTGGCTCGAGTAGTACAACCTTGAAGGGGCCGACCAACGCACAAGATCGAGCCGACGAGCGCTGGACTCCACCCGCCCGTGACGGCGCGTTAGGCAGTGATCACGACCTCGCGGTTGGGCGGGCCAGATCGATCCAGATGTGACCCTGACATGACGAGCAATGTTCCGTCGTCTCCAAACAGGTATTCGCGGGCGGTCTCCGACCACTCACGCCGGAGAATGGGTCGGCGCAGCAACTTGTCCAACCAGTTGGCAGCCAGTACCGCCTGCTCTGAGATCGTGCCGCCGAACGTGGACGGCGGAACTCGCGGGTCGTTGCGTCGCAAGTCGAACAGCTGTGAGTCGAGGCTTCCGACCGTCGTCACCACACCGTTGTAGTAAGCCCCTATCGTCAGTATCACCCAGTTGTCCGCAGTCAGCTCCATCCAAGCTAAACAGCGTCCATCCGCAGACTCGGCCTCCATACCCGCGTACCAATCATCAGGCGCTGTCGATGGGGTCCATCCTTGCCGCTCCATTTCGGCACGAAGCAGCACGACGAAATCGGATTCAGACTCCGTGAGACGCGGAGCGGTGTTATCAGCGTCTTTGGTCGGCATGGGCAAGGACCTCCCTCAAGGTAAGGCGCTCAGCCGGGTCTGCACGTGACTGTTCTAGACGATTGTCGACCATTCTGCGCCAACCAGGCCGAAAACCCGATCGGCAGCATGGTGGTGCCATGGACCACGTCGAGATCCATGGCCAGGATGGTCTTCGAGACCCAGGGTCCTGGGGCTTGTGGGATCGGCCGCGGGGGACCGGCTGTCGCGGCTCATGATGACGCCGGCGTCAGCCGTTGGAGGCGGACGACAGCATGAGGTACTCCTTGGTGAGCCGGACGCCGGAGCTCAGCGCCCGGCTTTCGACGCATACGTTGAAGGTTCGGCCTCAATGGACAGGCTGTCAGCCAGACGTGCGGGGTGCCGTCGACAAGAGTTGGCGGTAGAGGCGTCGACTTGTGTTTGGCATTCGTCGTTGGATGGCTCACGCATCAGTGGACTGATTTCGCTAGGACGAAATCGTTGCCGGAGACCCCGAGACGACGCCATGCTTCAGGCCTGCGGTTGTTGTCCGAGGAGGTTGCGTTCCAAGGCCGTCCATACGCGCGACCGCTCGTGTCGCTGGCAGGGCCCTCCCCCGTACCCCTGCCAGTGACACGGCTTCAATCGCCGGTCGGCGTGACTGTCAACGCCGGTTGAACCTTGGCCCAGTTGTTCCGGGGCGGGTGGAGGTTGACCCACCCGGGTTGGTTGTCAGTCGTTGGTTTGGTGGCCGCGGGAACGCGGCCGACGTCTCGGTCCTTGAGTCGGTAGCTGTCGCCTTTCAGGGTGATGACTGCGGCGTGGTGGACGAGGCTTAGCGGGATGAGACGAGTTGGAAGTACAGGTTCGCGGCTTCGGCATCGAACGGGGGATGTAGCCGACCTCGTCGACGATGAGCAGTGGGGTTCGGCCGAGTTTGACGAGTTCGTCTTGGAGTGGGTTGGTGTGATGGGCGTCGGCGAGGCGGGCAACCCATTCGGCGGCCGTGGCGAAGACGACGCGGTGGCCGGCATGGCGGGCGCGGATCCGACCTCACCGCCATGGGCCTCGCGCGCGGCGAAGGTCAGTATCCAGCCGGAACCGACAGAACACCATCCCCGCTTGCCGACCCTGGCGCTCAGCGCCCACGGCAGGCCCCGCAAACGGGGTATGCGCAGCCCCCAAGCCGCAATGAGAAGCCGACCGGAATGGCTTCGGTTGGCCCTTCAACGTGCGCCCGATGGTCTCAGCACGGCATAAGGCTTGGATCTTCGCTCGCCTGTCGGACCAGCGGAGTTAGGCTGGTGATCATGATCAGATTGCGGTTAGCACCCCAGGATCTGCAGGCTACCCGGTTCGCCGCGTCGCCTCTGCTTGAGGTCTGCTCTAGCCTGCGACTGCTCTGCGCGCCATCGGCGGATGCTCGGCAAGAGGAGTGGGTGCGCGAGGTGGCGGGCCATGCCCACAAGCTGGACTGGAAGTTGCTGTGCGCCCTCGCGCCCTGGCGCCATGTCATGCCAGCCTTCTATGGTCAATCCATCCCAGCGACTCCGATAGACATTGAGAAGCAGTTGCATCTGGTCGCGGAAATGCCCGTCGACGAGCTCTCATCCGCACTAACGAAAACATGGCAGTCATGTGGGCTGCCGACTGTCGCCCAGCAGCTCCTCAGTGACCCAACAAGCGCCTCACGACGCGTTGCAGATGCTCTCTGGGACTTCTGGTGTGCGGCGCTCGAGCCCCACTGGCGTCGGCTGTCCGCGGTCCACGATGATGATCTAGTCTTCCGTCAACGGATTGTCGCAGGCGAGGGTTTGGCTCCTGCGATGGTGTCTGTCGACTGGCGGATCGAGATGGATGCGCGATCTCTCCTGATCCACAAATCGGACCGCTTGACAATGGACACCGGGGGGAAAGGAGTAGTCTTCATTCCTTCGGTATTCGTCGGGCGCTCTTTAGCCGTTGGCGCTACCGGCTTGGCTCAGCCGCTGATAATCTACGCCGCTCGTCGTGCTGAGGCAGCCTGGGATGAAGATCTAAGCGAGCAGGCGGCTCATGTCAGTGAGTTGATCGGTCCCACCCGAACGCGCATCCTGTGCGCCCTCCGGCTGCCCCAATCCACCACGGCGTTGTCAGCGCTCCTTAGTCTGAGCAAGCCAGCTGTGAGCCAGCACCTGTCGGTTCTGTTCAACAGCGGTTTGGTGAGGTCATCTCGTTCTGGGCGAGTCGTGCTTTATCAACAAACCGAGTTGGGTAGCCGTCTTGTCGGACGATCGATGAACTGAATCTGACCCTTCGCAGCTCGCCGGCGGGGGGCACACTACTCTGCTCCGGATGAACGACGCCCATCCCTCCCGCACCCGCCTCTGTCATACGTACGGCGCTCTCATCGTCGGCGTGGTGCCATGACGACCCTCATCGATGGCGCCGTGCGACAGGCGCGGCCGTTGGGCGCACGGGTGCTGGAGGCGTACCCGATCGACACAGACGTCCCCGGCCACACCCTCAATCTCTTCCCAGGTGTCGCATCGGTCTTTGCTACCGCGGCTTTCGCGTTCGTCGCACGGCGCCAACGGACCGACCGATCATGCGTCTGAGCCTGGCTGAGCGACCGTCGCCGCCGATCATACGCAGCGCTTCAGGCAAGCCTGCGCGACGAGAGGAAATCGGCCACGTCCGCCTCGGCTGCTGTCCCGGCGCCGAGCCTCCTCAAGCTAGGTAGGCGCAAGCACGCCTACCTGCTGGGCGGTGCGGCAAGTACACCAGCCCAGCAGGCCAGGGGAGGGGCGCGTGCCAGTCACTCGGGTGCGTTGTGCGCAGGCTTCAGTGATTCAGGCTCAGTGCCACTTTGTTGTCGTCGGTTCCGTTGTGGACCTCCCAGCCGTCGGTTCCGTTGTGGACCTCCCAGCCGTCGGTTCCGTTGTGGACCTCCCAGCCGTCGGTTCCGTTGTGGACCTCCCAGCCGTCGGTGCTCGTGACTTCACTGATGCTGTACGTCGCCGACGTGTCAGTGCCACCATGGACCTCCCAGCCGTCGGTGCCGAGCTGTGCACCTGCGACGGCGAGCGCTGCCGCGGCGATGGACATGCCGGTCCACTGGATGATGCGGTTTCTCATCGCTGCTCCTCTATAGCTCCGAGGCCCGGATCCGTCGATGGCCGGACGGGCCGTGATGCTGTCGTCAGTGGCCACCGTGCAATGAGTCCACCGGCGGCTGCAACCATTCCGCGGAGAACGAACGCGATCGGCCTAGATGATTCCCGGCAAAGACGAATGGTGAGATGGAGGATCGAGGCATGTGACGACGCAGAGGTGACGGCAGATCCAAACGCCACGAGTGGGATTAGGATGGGCCGCGGAAGGACGGCAATCGCTTTGCTACTGAAGGCTGGGCGAGTGGAATGCCGACGGCCGAGGTTGCAGTTCCGAACCGGCTGACGGTTTCGCCGATCCAAAGCAGTCGGAAGTCGCGATGCCGCCGTAGAAGACTGGGAATCCCCGCGTTGCGGCGCATGAGCGCCGGAGTCCAGCTCGTCGTCGTCGGAGGAGTTACGGCGGGGAAAGGACTGGAGTTGGACGATGACTCGTTCGGCAGCAGCATCGGACGAGTCGATCCGAGCATACCTGTCGATGACCCGGGCACTTTCCTCGTTTAGGGCGTGGAGTTGCTCGGCTGTGAGTCGGAGGTCGCGCCAGTCGGACAAGGCCACGGCGTGCTGCCACTCACCGGACCAGTTCTCATTCACGTACGTGCGGACGCGGTTGAAATACCGCTCGACCAGATGCCGCAGGTAGACACCCAGCGCGCCGCTAGTCTCCGGGTCGTCGCGAACTCGGCTGGATCGAGCACCGTCCGACCGGGGATCCGCCATCAGCGTTCACGCTTCGTGCCGCGGTGCAGGTCCTCCTCGATGTATCCGTGTTCGGCCAGCAGCGCAGAGGCCAACTGATCGTGCCGGTGCTCTCGCCCAGGCGAGCTGCCAGCGTTGGGGAAGTCGCCGGTCCGTCGAGTTCGAGCGCTTCCATGATGTCCACCCGAGTCGGTGTGCGAGTCCGCGCAAACTACGGGCATCGATTCGTCGCATGAGCGCAGAGTATTCTCTGCAGAGATCTCTGCAACGTTGTTTACGGACTCGCCTGGTGTGCTGCTACCGGCGTTGCATGACAGGACGAACCCTGAACGGCTTGGCGGTCGTGGGTTGCTCAGCTCTGCCTCGTGCCGCGGCACGGATGTGGTCGTGCCATCCCCACGATTTCGGCAGGGGTGAATCATGAGGACATCGCAGAGCGTCTACGTATGCTCGGAGAATGATTCGGCTGCACGTTACGCTCGCCGATCTTGGGCAGATGCGGTTCGCCTCCTCCCCGCTCATTGAGATCGCCGAAAGTCTGTACATGCTTGCCTCGGGGCGGGTTCACGCCTTGCACCGTGACTGGTTTGAGAAGGTTCGACCATCGCTCACCTCGGTTGACATGGATTTGTTGTTCGCTGTTGTGCCAGCCAGGCCCTTCATTGCGGATTTTCTCTTCGGAGCTGTCGTCGACGGCCAGACGACTATCTCTCGACAGTTGGCGTGCGTGGCGGCACTTCCTCCCGAGCAACTTGAACGGGACCTGCGTGAGGTCTGGGGCAGCGGGCCGGTGCCGCCACGAGTCACAGAACTAGTCCATGAGGGTCGTGCAGGTGCTCGTCGGCTCGCGGATGCGCTTGGAGAGTATTGGCAGGTTGCGATCGAACCACACTGGAAGAAGATGCGGGCGTTGCTAGACGACGATGTAGCGTTCCGAGCCGGTCAGTTAACAAATAGCGGCATGTCCGCCATGTTGGCGAACCTACATCCGGATGTGACCGTTCACGGGTCACTGATCACAATCGACAAGAAGCGAGTGGACGTCGACGACGGCCTAACCGCGGCAGGCCTGCGTTTGGTGCCGAGCATCTTCGTCTGGCCCAATGTCATCTTTGCGGCCGGCGCGGATAGTCCTGCTCTGCTGATCTATCCAGCGCGTGGCGTCGGCAACCTGACGGCCAGGAGTGACGAGGCGGCAGACGACGCACTCGTCGCTTTGTTGGGGAGAAGTCGCGCAGCTGTCCTCGCCGCTCTAGCGGTTCCATACTCGACGACCGAACTGGCGGTCCTTCTGAGGCAAAGTCCTGCAGCCGTTAGCCAGCACCTTTCGATCCTGCGTCGGAGCCGTCTAGTTATATCGTGGCGGAACGGCAGACGCGTCCTCTACCAGCAGACCGACCTGGGCGCCAGTGTCGTGAACACCATGATGATGACCTCGGGCAGCTCGATGGGTACGTCCTGATTCACACCGGCGTATCACTCAGGTGGGTGCTCCGTTTTTCTACGTTGCTAGCGGCAAACGGCCTCAGATGTCCTTAGACTTGGGTCCAGGCCGCGGGCGGACGTTGCGGCGGCGAGAGCGCTCGGCAGGAGGCGTGTCTGCTCGCCATCCTCCCTTCGCTGCTGGAACGGCGGGTGGACCAGGCGCTGTCCGCGGTGAGCGGGACGGTACGCCCGACAATGACGAATTCACCGTCTGCGTTGTAGAGGCCTGCGATCACCACGTCAGGGCGGATGATCGGTCCGAGGGCCCCGCCGCTGACGATCTCTGGGGTTTCGCGGTGCTTGACCTTGACCCAGGCGTCCCTGCGGCCAGGGGTGTAGCGGGTGACGGCTCCCTTGACGACGAGGCCTTCGATGCCCATCGCGGCGGGAGCACTTCGAACCACTCACGCGCCTCGGCGACATCGTCGGTGAAGGGTGTGAGTTGCAGCGGCGGCGTCCAGGCCCTGGGAAAGCTGTTCGAGCCGTCGCCGGCGAATCGTCCAGCGCTGCGTGCGGAGATCGACCCCGCCGGCCGTAAGCAGGTCGAACGCGGCGAACGTTGCCGGCATCGGGACGGCCTTGGTGCGGGCGTTCGCCCGGGTTGTCGCGAGTCGTTCCTGTAGGGCGTCGAAGCTCAGCCTGCCGTTCGCGCCGAGGATGACCAAATCGCCGTCGAGCACGACTTCGTCGGGGATCTGTGCGACGGCTGCGGCGACGATGTCGGGAAAGCGGTCGCTGATGTCGTTGCGGTTGCGGGTCCACACCCGGGCCCGGTCGCCGCGCCTGACGATCGCGACCCGGCTAGTTGACTGAACTCTTCTGGGCACCAGTTGGTGCTGCAGCGGGTGCCTGGAGAAGGTGTGGCATGCTGCCGCTAAGCCGAGTCGTGTGGTCGACTTCGATTCAGGGCTGCGCTGGCGGGTGCTGTTCCCCGAACTCGAGCATGCCACGACGTCCGCATATGTTCGGAAGTTGGCCGCGTCAGATTGCAGCGACGATGCGCAGCTACGCGTTCGACCTATTGCGCTGGTTCCGGTTCTTGGATCGCCAGTACAGGCCCTGAGAGCACGCGGAGACGCTGGATGTGCGCTCGTTCGTCGAGTGGCGGCAGCAGGCGCCGAGCTCGCAGCGGTTTCGCGGCTGCCCGTGCGCGCCGCCTGGTACGCGGGACCCGGTGAACTGCTAAGCAGGTGGTCGCGGCGACGTTTGCCCAGTCGCACGATCAATCTCCAGCTGAGTGTCTTGTTCGGCTTCTACTTGTGGGCGTGCACGACCGATGCTGTGCCGCTCGTGAACCGGGTAGCGGCTACGACGATGCTGGCGAATCCTCAGCCGGCTGTGACGTAACCTCGGGCTTGTTCCTGGACAAGTGATGGATGTGACCAGGAGCGAGGAACGGTGGTTCGCTGATCTCTACCGGCGGCGCTACGAGGCCGTGTACGCCTACGGTGCGCGTCGCATCGGACCTGAGGCAGCCCGCGAGATGGCCGCGGAGGTCTTTCTTGTCCTGTGGCGCCGGGCGATCCGGCTGACTCCGGACGAAGAGCGGCCCTGGCTGTTCGGCACTGCCCGCAAGGTGACGGCGAACCTCCTGCGCTCGCGCCAACGGTACGAGCTACTTCTGCGGAAGAGCTCGACGGTTCTGGCCGCGGGCGTCAACGACCGGTTGAACCCGATGGACGTGGTCGACGCCACGCTCGACGTCCGGGCTGCGGTGGCAAAGCTGCCACCGAAGGAGCAGGAGGCGCTGCTCCTGGTCGAGTGGGACGACGTCGACATGGTCACCGGCGCGCGGATCACTGGGTGTACACCGAATGCCTTCAAGGTACGCCTGCACCGGGCCCGACGGCGCCTTGCGCAGCTGCTTTCAGAGGCGCAGCCATCGGACGTTTTCGGCGCGGAGAGGATGAGCGATGAACGACGGTAGAATCAATGACCTGATCCGCACGGTGGATCCCTACCGGTCGCCTGGACAGTTGCCCGATGCCCGGGCCGAAGAGGACCTCAGTCGCATCCTGACCAGCCGCGCGCACCGGCGTCGGCCGTATCGGCGGCTGGCGCTTGCAGCGGTGGCGACGGCGGCTGCCGCTACGGTGGCTGTCGTGCAGCCGTGGGCGGGGCACCACGAGGCCGCGGCGTCACCGCCGCCGTTGAGCTTCCACGTGGTGGACAACCGGCCGGCAAAGGCGCAGTTGCTGGACCTCGCCCGGAAGACGCGGGCCTTGCGCCCGGAGCGGCCGGGCGGGTCGGTGGTTCAGGTTCTCACCACGGACTACGGGTTCACGCGGAACGCGGCCGGCGAGCTCGGAGGACCGACTCAGTCGGTGATCTTCCGGACGAAGGGGACGTCGTACACGCGGACGGATCTGGGCCTGGTACCGACGACGGAGGAGTCGACGGTCTGGCTGGACAACCTGTCCACCGATCCTGCGACCTTGCGACAGCAGATGATCGGACGGAGGCCTGGACTGACGGCCAGCGTCGCGCTGTGGGACTCCCTCGACCGGATCCAGCGGCAGACCGCACCCGGCCCGGCGCTGCGGGCGGCAATCCTGACCGTGCTTGCCGACCTGCCGGGCATCAGGGCCGAGGGGAGCACCGTCGACCGGATCGGACGTCCGGCCCTCGGGTTCAGCTACGGCACCGACGACCGGAGCATCATCGTGCTGATCGACCCTGTGCAGGGCAGCATCACGGCGGTGGAACACGTCGCTTGGCTCAGTGAGGGACCGAAAGTGATCCAGTACTCAGTCTTCACTTCGCTCGGCTTCGTCGACGCGCTGCCGCGCTAGCGGCGGTCGCGGTCGGCAGCGATGCCGAGAGAGGCAGCTGGATGCTGTACAGGATCGCAAAGACGATCAGGACGTCGGCGTGTTAGGCGAGGTAGCCAGAAGGAGAATTTCGCATCGAGATCGGCAGCCGTTACCCGCTAAAGGACGCGGCGCAACCTCACCGTGATGTGCGTCCAGAACGGCCACCGGCAAGTTCTTTCTGCACCGGCGCCCGTCGACGGCTACAGCAGGTCGGTGAACTCGATCGCGGCTGCGCGCAACGCGTCAACCAGAGGAGTGGCCGGCTCGGACAGCGACGAAAAGAGGTGGGACAGCACCATCCGCCGCTGTTTGGTCGGGCCACCACGTACGGGCGAATGATTCGCACTCCAGGCGGTGCGACGGCGAGGGCCGCGGGAGCCGTGGGGATCACATCGGCAGCGACCAGGCGGAGTTTGGCCATCCAGTCCCGCGTCGTGTGGGCGATCTCGTGCCGCTCGTCCAGTCCGGGCCACGCCCCCATCACGCGCTGTTCGTCAGCCTTCCGATCGAGCTCTGACTATGCAGGTCGGTGACATCGACGAAGTCGGCTCTGGCGAGCAGGTGACCGGCCGGAACAACGACACACAAGCTGCACTCGGTCAGGATTCGCAATCGCTACGCCAGCGCCTCGTCATCCGGTGGCCACCGGCCAGATGAGCCGAGCTAGGGTCGTCCGAACCACCTGACGGGCATGCTCATGGCAGCATCGGCAAGGAGTCCTGAGGTGATGGTGCGTTCGGCTTCGTTGCGGGGCAGGCCGATGCGGTGGGCGGCGGAGACGAGTTCGTCTCGTGCGATGTGGTGGTCGAGCATGTGGGCGCCGATGAGTTGGCCGAGTGCGAAGGCGGCGCGGTTGAGGGTGTCGTTGCGCTGGCCTTGCACGGCGGCGAGGACTTTCTCGAGCTCGCCGGTGAGCGCTGCCAGGGTGTATGCGCTGGTGTTCGCCAAGGTCAGGGTGGTCGGGGCCACAGTGGCGGTCGGCGGCGCCGTGTGTAGTGCGTCGATGATCCAGCTGGGCAGGAGCTGTGGTGCTATGGCGGTTTGGGTCCGGTAGCGGTCGGCGGCGGTGATTGATCCGGCGCCGACAACGTAGCCGCCGTGGCCGCGGGTGTCGATCTTCCATCCGATGCGGCCGGCGCTGTTGCAGAGCTTCACATTGATGGGTTGCCGGTAGTAGAGGTGCCGTACGCGTAGGGGTGTGGTGACGGTGTCGGTCGGCGGTGGGGCTGTCGTGTGGTCGGCGACGAGCGCCAGTACGTCGGCTCCGTTTGCTGCCACGGCTTGCCCAGGGCTCGGGTGCCTGTCGGTCGGGTCCTTTGGCTGGTCCAAATCACGACCAGCAGCCGTGACAGGCCGGCTGCGATGCCGATGTTTGTACGGCGCCTCTCGCCAGGTCCTAGCGATCGCGAGGTGGTCGGTGGTGGCCGCTGCTTCTCAGTCCTCAACTGCCGGGACTTCCGTCCCGGCGCCAACGGGAAGACCGCGAAACCCTGGTCGGCGTGCCAGTGCGCGGCCCGGCTCAGCGCCTGCTGTTCGGCGTCGGTGCTCGGTCGCCGCGTTGGGTCGACGTTCACGGTTCAACCTCTCGGCGGTCGGGGTGGACCCGTTCGCTGCGCACTTGCTGGCGCCGGGACTGGCCGCTGTGCTGACGTAGTTCGAGGTAGACCCGGACACCGAAGGAGCCGCGGTTGGGGTAGGCGCGGTCGCTGTCGGCGACCTCGAACTGGTCGCGCAGGTGTTTCACGAGACGGGTGATTTCGTTAGGTTCTCCGGACAGCCGGACCTGATCGTCACTGGTCCTCCTTGGTGGTGTCGGCCGGGGTGGCGGGAGTGCGTTTGGTTGAGGTGGTCATGAGATCGCTCCTTGGGTTGATGGACCGGGGCGGGCTGTGTGGTGGCCCGCCTCCGGGTTGTTCAGGCGGCGTTCAGGTCGCCGAAGTCGTGGCCGAGGGATTCGGCGACGGCCGCAATTAGGTGACGCGCGGCGGGTGGGGTGACGGCGTTGCCGAGCTGGCGGACCTTCTCGCGCTTGTTGCCCAGCACCACGTATCCGTTGGTGAACGCCATGCCGGCTGCTACCTCGTGCGGCTCGAGCATCCGGAACAGGCAGTCCTCGACCGCGATCGTTTGCGGTTCCAGCAGCGACTGGTGCCCTGCCGTGGTGAGGGTGCGCAGTGTCTCGGTGGCGGGTGTGCACATCTCGACGCCGTCGTGGCGGGAGCCGTTGTTCCGCATGACCAGGGCGTAGCGGTCGCGGGTGGTGAACGTGCCGTGCGGCTCGTTGGTGTCGCGGCTGGTGGCGTTGCCGTAGTACGGCATCAGGAGGCCGTGGTGGTTGCCTGCAGCAGCGAACGTGTCGAACGGGTTGGTCGCCTTCTTCGTGGTGTTGTTGTTGCGCAGCGGCACCACCAGCGCCTCAGACTCCCGCGTGGTCCGGGTCCGCATCACCTCCGCAACCGTGGTCGCGGTCTCGTTCCAGGTGCCGCCCGCCGGAACCAGCAGCCCGGTCTCGTTGCGGGCCGTCATGGTGCGCATCGCCACCGACAGCGGAGCGGCGCTCTTGCCGTCTCGGCTCTCGACGGCACCAGCAGTTCCGGCTTCACCTAGCGGGCCAGCCCGGCGTGGATGCGGGCCATGGTTTTGTCGGCCACTGGCCGGGCACGGTCACCGATCCGCTCCCCCGGTCAGGCTCCAGTCGATCGCCGCCGCAGCGGGCAGCCACCCGGGCTCGACGACCTGGTTGCGGCAGGCCACGTTCGGCCAGCGCCACACGTACTGTACGCGGTAGCGGCCCCAGGTTCGTTCCGGCTTCTTCCACGCCTGCATCGCACGCACCAGCTGCCCGCAGCCCTCGCACCACGCACGCGGCCGGGTCCACCGGTTCAGGTCCGGGCAACCCGCAGCGCGCAGGTGAGCCACGACGTACAGCCGGTCGCGGGACTGCGGCGCCGGAAGGCCACCGGCTTGGGCGTGCATGCTGTTGAGGTAGACGACGTGCACGCAGTAGCCGAGGGCGTCCAGCCCGGAGCGCCAGGCCGGCCACAGCACCCACAGCGCGGCGTCCACGACGTTCTCGACCACGATCGCGTCGTAGCGGTGGTGTTCGGCGAACCGCACACATCCCACATCGTGGCCGAAGTGTCACCACCAAGACCACCAGAACTGTCACCGAAGTGCTGATACAGAACTGTCCCGCTTCGCAGCTGCGATGACGTCGTGGAAGTTCGAGACATCCGCGACCGCCACGCATGGAGCGTCTGCTGGAAGCCGCGCAACACCGCGGGCAACGTGACCGGGTTTCTCGAATCCATTCTGAACGTCCCGGTCACCGCCCGGACAGCAGCAACGCTCCAACGCCTCGTGGCACAGTACCAATCGATGGCACCGCAGCGTTGTCGCACGCCGGGCAGGTGCCAGGCCATCAGCCGTGCACATGCAGTCCGGTCATCCGAGGCAAGCCCGAGCCCTCCCATAAATTTCCGCCGGCTTCACCTTTCTGGGGCCGAGGCCGGTCGGATCGGCGGCTCGCCTTCACAACGATGAACGCCGACGCACCGCACTCGGCTGCCCACCCCGCCAGCCGACCGTCATTCCTGAAGACCGCATACCCAGTCGGTCGAGGAGTCCTGGGAATCTCGGCGTCGATTCATAGTTGATCCCCCCAACGCGGCCGAGACCTCGTGCCCGTGCTCCATGGTAGGAACCCCACGGCACAATCTGGCGCGGCTACCGACGCGCATGGTGCAACCCTCGAATTCGTCTGCAAGTGAATCGTTCGCCGCGATCACCACTGGCGCTATCTTCATCCACGCGAGTCGGCTCGAACCTACGTAGTGCTAGAAGGGGCACGTCCGGATCGAGACCCAGAACTTCGAGAGGAATACACACATGGCTGATGATCTTGAGGAACTGCGAAAGCTGTACGCAAAGACGCAGCAGGGTCAGAGGGATCTTCGTGAACTGCGTGGCATGCCCGGCTATAAGGAGGCGCTGAGCAACTCTGCTCGCGAGTTGCGTCAATTGTCCCAGCGTATCGAAAGGGCCGAGAAGAAGGCACGTGGTCGCTGACTTAGTCCGGTCGTAACGACCTAGAATCTTGCACCTGGCGTTCAGCCTCCGGCCACTGCGTCTTGCCTTTAGATCAACGTTCGTGTCGCGCCGAGCGGCGGCCCAAGTCATTCGAGGCGTGGCGGCGCAGTGGCGCTGGCTAGCTACTCGAGCGGTGGCGCCGCGCCGGTGCGTCACTGTGCCAATCGGAACATCAAGAGCAATCGCAGCAAGATCTACTTCAACGGCAAGCTGCAGGCCACCCGCACCGACTTCACCGTCGGCATCGGTGACATCGGCGTAGGTGGAAACACCACGGCCAACCTCATCGGTGGGACGAGCTGGCCGGATCCACGATTCGACGGTCTGGTCGACGACTTCCGGATGTACGGCTACGAACTCAGCGCCGAACAGGTCGCGGAGCTCCACGCGGGTCCGGTGAACGCCGCCCCAGTGGGGGCAGCCGATGCCTACGGCACCGTGGAGGACAAGCCCCTGGCGGTCAACGCGCCCGGTGTGCTCGCCAACGACACGGACGCAGACGGCGATACCCTGACCGCGGGCGGTCTCACCCAGCCGGCCAATGGCGCGGTCGTGCTGGCGGCCAACGGGTCCTTCACCTACACCCCCAAGTCCGGGTTCTCGGGCACGGACACCTTCACTTACCGGGCCTCCGACGGGACCGCCGCTTCGGCGCCGACGACGGTGACCATCACTGTGGAGGCGGGTGAGGAGCCGCCGGACAACACCGCCCCGGTCGCAGGCGAAGACGCCTACGAGGCCGTCGAGGGACAGCCCCTCGTACTGCCGGCGCCAGGCGTCCTGGCGAACGACACCGATGCCGACGGCGACGTCCTCATGGCTATCGGTGCCACCCAGCCCATCAACGGCAAAGTGACACTGGCGGCCGACGGGGCGCTCACCTACACGCCCGACGCCGGCTTCACCGGCAAGGACGTCTTCACCTACCGCGCAGACGACGGGGAAGACGTGTCCACCCCGACGAAGGTGACCATTACGGTGAAGGGCGGTTTGGCGACCACCGCCGTGGCCGGAGTCGCACTGCCGACGACGTACGGCACGTCAGGCACCGTGTCGGTGGCAGTTTCGCCCGCGGAGGCGACCGGGACGGTCAAGCTGTTGCAGGGGACAACTGTCCTGGCAACGGCCGTGGTCGCCGACGGGAGGGGGACGCTGGTGTTGCCCGCCAAGGCACTCCTGCCCGGGACGTACGACCTGACCCTGCGGTACGGCGGGGACGCCGCCCACCAGCCCTCCTCGTCGACGGTGGAGGTGGTCGTGGCGAAGGTGGTTCCGACCATGGAGGTCACCGCGACGAAGTTGCCCGGCAACCGGGCGCAGATCACGGTGCAGCTGTCGGCGGCCGGCGACGTACCGGTGACCGGCGAGGTCAGAGTGAGAATCGAGGGTGGCGCGACGCTCGTGGGCACCGTCAGCGACGGCCGAGCGGTGTTCGAGTGGCCCAAGATCCCGAAGAGCGGTCAGCTGATGCTGGCGGTGGACTACCTCGGGAGTGACCTGGTGGAGGGGGTGAACGCGGAGCTCACCGTCAAGGTGAGCAGGTAGCGTCACGGCACAGGACCGAGGAATGGCGGTTTCTAGGGGTAGTCGCAACTTCCTCGGCTTCTAGATGATGAGTGGATCGGGCAAGCGCTCGGCTGGGGTATCCCTGGGCGTCCTGTCCGAGGTCTTCAGGTCCGTGGACGGAAGGTCGATGTCTCCGAGGCCGGGGGCCCTCATCATCCAGTCCGGTCAACGTCGCCACCTGCGACTCCTTCAATGCGCCACCTCCCAGTGCCAGGCCGCGTCGCGCCTCTGCCAGCGCGGGGTCGCGTTTTCGGTCATTTCCTCGGTCCGAGCGCATTCGGCTGGGTGGACCCGCAGAAGGCGGCATTCTGGCGCAGGCGTGCTCGTGGACGTACGGCGTTCCAAAGGCACGGTGGCCGACGCCGAGGGTGAAGTCGAGGAACAGGACGCGTCGACCTACGCCTGCTCATCATCTGCGAGCAATCGTCCTGAAGCACAGTCTGCTGGTCCGCTGTCAGACCTGGGCGGCTGACGACGATGATGCGCTGGGTGAAGCCTAGGAATTCTCTCTTCAGCGGGAGCACACCTGGCAGATGAGCGTGGTTCGGCTTGATCCTGGATTTGGTGATCCTGGTTCCGCGGACGGTGGGTCGGGGTGATTGTCGGTGCCATGGATGCAGACCGAACTGGTGGCGACACTGAAGCAAACCAAGGTGCTGATGAGTCTGTCGATGGTGAGCAGCGACCTGCTGCGTGGTCCGTCGGCCGGCTGATCGCGTTGGTTGACGAGGCGATCGATGCTGCAGGGGCGCAGCTCGCGCGCTCGGCTGGGCTGTGGGGTGATTCGACGAGTGGGTCTCCGGTTGCACCGCAACGGAGTCAGATTCCTCGTACAGGGCAGCGTACGCCGGTAGGTCCGCGGTCTGCCGCCCCTGAGTCATTGATGGAGGAGGCGCAGGCCCACCGTCATCTTGAGCTCCCGTGAAGAGATACAGGGCGGGCGTTGCACCTGATTCCTGGAATCTGTGATCCGGGTTCTGATGTGGTCGATGTGGCGCGACCTTCGAGGCTGTGAATCCGTCGACGGCCGCATTGGAGTGCCTCAATGAGTGATCTGTCGGGTCAGAGTTTCGTCGTATCGTCGGAAGAGCGGCGGAGGTTGCTGGAGGCAAACCTCGCCGCGAGTCGGTTCTTCCGGCGCGAGTTGCTCCGGGCAACAGGTGGTTGGCCTCTGCCGCATTTGAAGTCGCGTGGTGCTGAAGGTGTTCTCTCAACGGAGTCGTCCTGGAAGATCGGCTACGCGCCGAACACCTGGACGGGCTTAGTTGACCACCTGCGTGCAGAGGGTTTCGGGTACGGGACGCTCGTTCGGGCGGGCTTGGTGACGTGGACCGAGGATGGCGACGCGGTCGACCGGCACCGTGATCAGGTGATGCTGGTGGCCCGTGATCAGCGGCTCGCTCCGGTCGGGTTCGTTGGAATCGCCCAGGACGGGCAGGCCGGGCCGGTGACTCCGGTGACCGCGGTCCATCGGCCGTCAAACGTTCTGGTCGGCGTCGAGGAGCAGTTGAAGCTGCTCGACGGTGGTGCGATCCCCGTGGTTGTTGATGATCCGATGGACGCGATCGCGATCTCCGAGATGAGTCGAAGGTCGTCGGGGGAGTGGGCCGGCATCCCGGTGTGTGGTGCTGGCCTGTCGACAGCACAGGCGAGGATGCTGCGTCGGTTCAGTGCGACGGACAAGGTGATCGTCGCGCTGACTGGTGACGAGGTGCAGCGTAACCAGGCCGCTGGCTACCTACTCGATCTGGCCTTCTTCTTCGATCGAGTGCGGGCCGTTGACTTCCCAGCAGGCCACACAGCTGCAACCCTCCTCGTCGCCGACAACGGGATCAGCCGTCTGCATGAGGTTCTGTCGTCGGCCCGTCCGCTGATGACTTACCGCGCCAGCGCGAGTAGCCGGATCACGTCCCAGGCGCTGGATCCTGACCCGCCGAACATTGGCCCGGCCCTGTGAGACACCTCGAGCGTCCGGCGCAGTAGTCCTGGAAGCGCCGATCTGGGTTCTGCCCTCTGGCCGCCGCCTCGAACGTGGCGGTTGGAGGTGGTGACGATGACCAATCAGGAGCAACTGATCAGGGCGACTGCAGTTGCAGCCGAGTTCTTTCGCCAGGAACTGCTGAAGAGACCAAACGGTTGGGCTGCTGAGCACGTGATCGCGCGGGGTCTGGGGGACGTGCTGGCAGCTGACTCGAGGTGGCTTGTCGGATATGCACCCGACGGTTGGTCGCGGCTCGTCGGGCATCTGCGACGGACCGGTTTCGACGATGACACGATCGTGGCTGCAGGCCTAGCTTCTCCGACTTCGAACGGCTACCTCGTGGACCGTTTCCGGGACCGGATCGTGTTCGTAGCTCATGACCGCGAGCTGCAGCCCGTCGGGCTCATCGGCCGTGCTCGTGCCGGACGAGTGAGGTACCTGAACACTCCCAACACGGACATCTACTCCAAAGGCAAGTCTGTGGTGGGACTCGACGCCCAGCACGATCGACTCGAGGCCGGCGCGATCCCGGTTCTCGTCGAAGGCACCATGGATGCGGTCGCCGTCAGCCTCGCCGGAGAGGACTGGGCTGGTCTCAGTTGCTGCGGTACGGCGATCACCCGCGAGCAGGCGCTGATCGTCAAACGGCACAGCCGGGTCGATGCGGTGATCCTCGCGCTCGACGGCAACTTCGCGGGCCGGAACGGCGCCGTCCGGAGCCTTGATGTGTTGTCGGCCGTGTTCGGGCAGGTTCTGGTCGCTGAGTTGCCGGATGAGCATGATCCGTCGTCTTTGTTCGCCGAGGCACCGGGGCAGTTGCGGGCTGTGTTGAGCTCGCCGCGGCCTCTGGTCGAGTTCGCGATCGAGCTGGAGCTGTCGCGGTGGACCAGGGTCCTCGACCACATCAGCGGGCAGGTCAACGCCGTGCGCGCTGTAGCCCCGCTGGTCGTCCGGCTGCCTGCGGATCAAGTAGCCGCGGAGATCGGCCGGTTGTCGCGGACGACGCGCCTGGACGAGCAAATCGTGTCCCGCGAGGTGCTCGCGGCCGTCGGTCTGCGGAGCGAGCAGCGCGCGGCCCGGCGGCGGATGAGCCGTCGGTTGGACAGCGTCGTTCCGGGTGTCGATCCGCCCGATGTGTCTAGGACTCCTTGATTTCGGAATCCAGGTTCTTCTTCGAGGCCGCGGCCAGCAGATTGGTGGCACCGCAGTACGACGAGGGGCGACAAGCCAGCTCCTCCATCCCCGGAGACGGAGTCACTCGATGGACGTTGAGTTGGAGGTACTGATCACTGACGCGGCGCGCTCTGGTTGGGCGCCGGAGCCATCGCGCCGGCTCGCCGATGGGATCGAGGCACGCATCGTGGCGCCTCTGTCGAGCCGCCTGCGCGCTGCTCTCGGCCACGATGAGGCGGCCCAGCTCGCCAGGGCGATTGCTTGGGAGCGGTGCCTGGAACTGGCAGTCAATCCGCCGGCGGCCGGCCTGTCGTGGGGATATCTCGCCAACCTGGTCCGCTGGCGGCTGAAGGACGCGGTGCGCGCCGACGTACTTCGCCACCAGCGGCATCCGTTGACGCACCAGCTGCCGGAGCTCGAGGTGACCCACCGGCCGTCGCTCGGTCCTCACCTGGAGCGAATCGCGGCCGAGCTGGAGCGCGAGGGGATGTCGGCGGCCGTCGTTCGCACATTGATCCGGGCGGCTGCTGACGGTCCGCCGTTCTACCGCTCGGCGATGATCGTTCGCCTCCGGCGATCCGGCGCCACGGCTGCGCAGGCCGAAGGCTTGGCCTGGCTGCTGAGGGGTGGTGCAGACAGGGCGTCCGCGTTGGCGCGACTCGCCGTGGGGGAGCCGCCAACTCAGGTCTTTGCCGACCCTGTCGTACGGCGCTGGATCCGGGCCGCTGCGGGCCCTGACCAGCGGTTTTTCGGCGGACGGATCCGCCTCGGCCACCGCCGAGCGGCGGGTCTGGAGCGGGTCAGAGCAGCCTGACGAAAAGTTTCCGGACCTCAGCCGTTGAGGTCCGGTATGACGCAAAACCGCCACGAAGTACCTCGCCACCACTGGCTCGTCCGGTACTACCGGGCGCAGCTCAAGTTCGAGCTGCGTGTGCTCACCGCGCTGCGGATCATCCCGCCGCCGATCGCTGCTGCCGTGTTCGCGTGGCTTCGCCGTACCGAGATCCCGAAGAGAGGAAATGACGTGAAGCAGTCGGTCCGATCGAAGATCGTGATCCCCATCGTGATCCTGCTGGGAGTCATGGGATTGATTCTCGCCTTGGTCGCTCGCTGGCAGGACTCGCCGGAGCAAGGATCCGGTACGCCGGAACCCGGCAGCACGGTCGTCCCCGCAAACAGTGAGCAGACGCCGACCAGGCTCGATGCGTGGAATCGGCCGACGACGACCGATCCGCGGGAGTTCGCCATCGCCTACGCCCGGGCGATCTGGACCTTCGACACGACGCAGCACAGCTACTTCGATTGGGAAGATGCCGTCAGCGTCTTCGCTGATCCGACCGGTGCCGGCCCGCGGGTCGCGAAGAGTCTGTTGCCTTCGTGGTCGGAGTGGAGGCAGCTCGAACTGCGAAAGGCTCACAGCACTGTCGCGGACATCACCGCCACGACCACACCGCAGCTCGAGCAGTTGGAGCGCAAGCAGGCAAAGCAGGGATGGCGTGCCTTCGTCATCAAGGGGAAGCAGACGACAGTCCTCGACAGCGAAACGAAGGTGGTCGTACGACAGGCAGCCGTCGCTGTGGTGTGTGCGTCGATCTGCAAGTTCTGGTCCGCGACAGCAGAAGTCTCGCCGTGATCGTCAAGCTCACGCTTGCGGGCTGCCTCCTGGTCAGCGGCATGGGGCTGATCGCTCCGCTCGCCATCGCGGCAGGCGGATCGGACACCTGCGTGGCGACGCCCACCGAAGCACCGCTACCGGAGTGCCAGGTACCAATCGAGACTGGAACCGACGCGACTGGAACCGGCGATGTCCCGGGTGCTGACAAGGCTGTAGCTCGGGCGCTGAGGTTGGTCGGTGGTCACGGGTACTACCAGCTATGCGCCCGGCTGGCGGCGAACATCTGGGGCCGGTCACGCGCCGGCTATTACTCGGCTGCCGAGCAGTGGCGGCAGATGGTGGCCACCGGCAATGCGCATGTGGGTGACCGACATCCGCCGGTCGGTGCGCTCGTGTTCTGGGACACCGGCGGGCCATACGGCCACGTCGCCGTGTACGTCGGCAACGGCCAAATCGTCTCGAACGACATCGGCGACACAGTGCCTGGCGAAGGCGGCGTGTACCTCGTCGACTTCGGCCTCATCGAATCCAAGTGGAACTCGGCCTATCTCGGCTGGGCACCCCCGATCTACTCAACAACTCAGTAAAGGAGGTCCAAGTGTTCAGCCGCGATGTGTTCCTTCGACAGCTGGTCTTCCTTCAGGATCCAGGGATCAGCCCGAACAGCAATGGTCTGCCGGGGCTGTACGCACTTCGGCAGATGGTCGGCGCACTTCTCACGTTCAGTCTGGTGATCTGTGTAGCTGCGTTCGTCATCTCGGCCGCCGCCTGGGCGATGGGCAGCTTCAACAACAATGCCCACTACGCAGGCAAGGGCAAGACCGGCTGCCTGGTGGCAGCGGGTGCCGCCATCCTCATCGGCTCGGCCAACGGCCTCATCCGCTTCTTCAGCGGTATCAACCTCAACTGATCGGGGGAGTGACGTGTCCTGGACCGACTGCCTGCTCAACCCGACCACCTGCATCGTCTCGATGGGTACCGATGCCGTCACGGACTCGTGGTGGAACTCGTTCATGAGTTGGATGGCGCGTGGGCTGACGCAAGTGACGTCGTACGTGTTTCAAGCCTTCAGCCAGAGTACGGCGCCACGCTTCGACCAGCAGTGGTGGCAGGACAACCTCGACATGATGATCGGCATCTCACTTCCACTGCTCGTCGGTATCTTCGTCCTGCAGTGCGTGTCGGCGGTGATCCGGCGAGAGCCCGGCCGACTCGGCCATGCATTGGTAGGAGCATTGCTCGGCACGGCCGGCGTGCCGCTAGCTGTCGCGGTGGTAGCCAGCCTCGGTCAGGTCGTCGATCAGATCTCGACCGCGATTCTCGGCAATCGCGCGACCGCGGACGGCCTCAAACGGATGGTCGACCTCAGCATCATCCCCACGCTGGCCACGCTGGGCGGGTTCCTCCTCACGGCCGTCATCGTTGGCCTCCTGGCCTCCATCTCGCTGTACTTCGTCATGCTGATTCGCGAGGTCGCCATTGTGGCCTTCGTGGTGTTCGCGCCGATCGCCATGGCGAGCTGGACCTGGTCAGCCACACGTCATTGGTTGCGTCGATGGATCGAAGTCGTCGGTGCTCTCTTGTTCTCGAAGATCGCGATGGCCGTTGTCTTCACGGTGGGAATCTCGGCCGCAGGCAACGGCTACATGGAGGAGGGTCAAGCCTCGATCGGTACGTTTCTCACAGGCGTCTTGCTGCTCGCGATGGCTGCGTTTGCACCACTGGCGACCTTCTCGTTTATCCATTGGGTCGGAGACCACGGCGCGGCTGCGGCCCATGCACTTAGGCAAGGCACGGCCGGAACCTCGGCACTCAAGGAGCGGTTCGAACAGGCCCAGCAATGGGGTGCCCATCACTTCGGCGGATCCAGTGGCAACGAGTCGGGTCCAGTCGTAGGTGGCGACAGCGATGCAGGCAATGACAAGCCGTCGGACGATTCGGCTGCGAGCGCTAGTTGGGCTACGGACCAGAGCCAGCGGAGTGGACCGGCTGCAGGCGCGTCCTCGTCCTCATCGCCCGAACCTGCCCCGGCTGGCCAAGGCTCGACCGCGATTGCGGTATCGACGAGTCAAGTTTCGGTCGACGGCTCCGGTCAGCCCGGTCAGCAAGGGGACAACGCGGGTGACCACGACAAGCGTGGCGAGGGGAACTGATGGCGACGACCAGCACGCTGTCCACACGCTTCCCACGACCGGAGCGGAACGCCGTACTGCTCGGCCTGCGGCCCATCCAGGTTGTGCTGCTGCTCATCGCCGTCGTCACCACGACGATCTCGATCGTCAGCCAGCTGTCACCGGTTTTGAAACTGGGCGGTCTGACTGCCTCCGCGTTATGCGGCGCCATCGCGTTCACCCGGGCAGAGGGACTTCCGATGTACCGATGGCTCGTCCTCCGAAGCACCTCTGCGTGGCGTTCCCTGCGCGGACGGCACTCATTCCGTGAGCGCGTGATGGAGCCGCGCAGGCATGGAGACCTGCAATTGCCTGGTGAGGGCGGTCCTCTGCGGATCATGACGGCCGGCTCGTCAATCGGCGTCGTTCATGATCCGCGGCGTCGCAGGCTGATCGCTGTCGCGAAGATCGAGGGACCTGCACATCTTTTGCAGAACTCCGATGAGCAGGACCGGCGCGTGACGGCGTACGGACGGCTGATCGCCGGCCTCTGTCAGGGCAACCGCATCGCACGGGCGCAGATACTCGAGCGCACCCTTCCCGATCCGGGCGACGAACTGGGCGAATGGGCGAAGACCCGCAACGTGGATCCGAACACGCCGGCTGGTGCGATCTACCGCGATCTACTGGAGCAAGCGGCCCCAGCGACAGCGAAGCACGAGACCCTGTTCAGCTTCGCCGTGAACCTGGACGCAGCGTCCCGCGAGATCCGCAGACATGGCGGCGGTATCGCAGGAGCGACCGCGGTCCTTGAGTCCGAAGCGCGAGCATTCCAGACCTCGCTATCCGCCGCGGGCGTCGCCGGTTGCTGGCTCAGCGCAAAGGAACTCGCCATGAGCCTCCGCTTGGCGTTCGACCCTGCCGCTACTCGCACCATCCCAAGTCCCGATGTCATCGACGCTGCAGACGCTGGTCCGCTGGCAATCGACGCCGCATGGGACCACCTCCGGACTGACTCGTCGTTCCACCGGGTGTACGTGATCACTGAGTGGCCGCGGGTCATGACCACGCCGTCCTTTCTGAGCCCGTTGCTGCTGAAACCGGGGATCCGACGAACCTTCTCGATGGTTCTGCAGCCGATCCCGACCGCCAAGGCGTTGCGCGATGCCCGCCGGCATCAGGTTGAACGGGTCACCGATCGGGCGACCCGCGCTCGAATTGGCCAACTCGAGACCGAGGAGGACCGCCAGTTGGACGCCGATGTCATCCAACGTGAGCGGGATTTGGCGGCCGGGCATGGCGATGTCCGGTGGCTCGGCCTTGTCGTGGTCTCGGCTGACAGCGAGGAAGGCTTGGACCAAGCCTGTATGGAGATCGAGATCGCGGCGACTCAGGCCTTGCTCGATATGCGCCGGCTGGTCGGCCAACAAGTCGAAGGGTTCATGGCCGCAGCCCTTCCCTTTGGGATTGGACTCTGATGGCGAAGCATTCTGCGTACTTCGAACCGGTCGGGACTGACCGTGAGACCCGCCGCGCCAACCGCAAGGCGTCGTACGCCAATCAGTCGGCGCGAACGCGGTCCACCGAGCTGGACGACATCCAGGGGACGAGGGCGCCGTTCCGCGTGCGCCGCCTGCTGGTTGACAGTCATAGGGCGACGACCAGGATCCTGCAGGTGGCCTACCCGTTCCTCGCGGAAGGGGGACTCGGTGCCGAGGGCACCTACATCGGAGCAGACGTCTTCAGTGGTGGTTCCTTCGTGTACGACCCGTGGGTGCTGTACCAGGCCAGGGTGATCACGAATCCCAACGTTCTTCTTGCCGGGGTAATCGGCAGCGGAAAGTCGACAACGGCGAAGGCGCTCATCACCCGATCGATCGCGCTCGGTCACAAGGCCTACGTCCCGTGCGATCCCAAAGGCGAGTGGACAGCCGTCGCCGCCGCGATGGGTGGCACCGCCATCAAGCTGGGTCCAGGACTGCCTACCAGACTGAACCCGCTCGACGCGGGTCGCCAACCCAGTACGGTCGCCACGGACGAGTGGGAGCGGATCGTCTGGTCGCGCCGCCGAGCTCTGCTGAGCACCCTGGCGGAATCCACTCTTGGGCGCCCCTTGGCTGCCGTGGAACACACGGCTCTCGACCTCGCCCTGCAGACCGTTTCCAGTCAGGTCGAGTCGCCGACTATCCCGGACGTTGTCGTAGCTCTCTTCACCCCCGACCGAGACTGGGCTGAGCGCGCGGGATTGAAGACCGCGAGCCTCACCACCGACGGCCGCGAGGTAGCGCACGCGATCCGTCGGCTGGTGCATGGCGACCTGTCTGGCATGTTTGACGGCCCGTCGACGACCGCGTTCGATCCCACCCTGCCGATCGTCACGTTGGACTCGTCCTGGCTGGGCACAGGAGCCAATGACCAAGCGCTCCGCCTCACGCTGGCCTGTGCCTCGTCGTGGCTGGAGGCAGCGGTCGCAGATCCAGCGGGCGGCAACCGGTACATCGTGTATGACGAGGGGTGGCGCGTCATGCGGGATCCCGCGCTGCTTCGCCGGATGCAGGAGCAATGGAAGTTGTCCCGTGCCTGGGGAGTCTCCAACATCCTCATCGTCCACCGCTTGTCCGACCTGGCCGCTGTCGGCGACCTCGGATCCGAAGCCCGCGCCCTAGCCGAAGGACTCCTGGCCGACTGCTCGACCAGAATCATGCTGCGCCAGGAGACCGACCAATTAGCGCGGACAGCCAGCCTTCTCGGCCTGACCGATGTCGAGATCGCGACGATCGCCAAGCTCCCAAAAGGCCGGGCCCTGTGGCGGCTGCCTAACCGATCCTTCGTCGTACAGCTCGTCCGCCACGCCCGTGAGGTTGAACTCTTCGACACCGACGCGCGGATGTAGAGCATGAGCCAGTCGAGAAACCTGCCACCGCGCGACCTGACCGACATGACACTCCTGGCCGGGGGAGTGCTGCTAGCCTCCGCCGGCGTGCTTTACCTTGCGGGCGGCATCAGCAGCTACCTTTCCAGAGGCGAATGGGTCCGATGTGCTTGGACCGATGCACTGAAGGTCGCAGTGCACCCGGACAACCCGGCCGCGGCCTTCGGACTCAATGCCACGCAGCTGAGTCCGACGACGTACTGGAGCGCGCTCACTCTGCTGATCTGCTTGCCGCTGGCTGTCTCCTACCTGGCTGTGAGGCTGTGGCACCGCAGGAAGGCGACATCGCGAACTCGAGCGCGGGCGCTTGCAAGCCGTCCGGGGTTAGCTACCAAGGCCGATGTCGAGGCCGCCGTCGGTCGCCGACAGGTCATACGGCGGGGCCGTTCGGCCCGCCCACTGGCAGCAACCAGATCGCCGGCTGAGGTCGGAGTCCTCCTGGGTCACTCGCACGGCCGCGAGTGCTGGGCCTCCGTTGAGGACTCGATCATCGACGTCGGACCACCACGATCAGGCAAAGGTCTCCACCAGATCATCAGCGCCATCATCGACGCACCAGGAGCGGTCGTCACCACGTCCACCCGCCCCGACAACCTCGCGGCCACGCTGGAACTGCGCCGAGCCGTTGGACCGGTCGCCGTCTTCGACCCACAAGGACTCGCCAAAGGAGAAGGAATCCGATGGTCGCCGGTCAGAGGGTGTGACAACCCGACCACCGCCATGGTGCGCGCCAGCGGGCTCGCCGCCGGCGCCGGCTTCACCAAAGGCGCTGTCACCGACGGAGCCTTCTGGCACGGCCAGACCGAAATGGCTCTCCGCGGCCTCCTCCATGCCGCCGCCATCGACGACGCCGGCATCGCCCAGCTCTACCGCTGGGGCCTCGAACCCGCCTCCGCCATCGAAGCAGTCAACATCCTCAACCGCTCCACAATCGCTGCCGAAGGCTGGGGCGACACCCTCGACGGCATCGTCCGCATGGACGGCCGAACCCGCGACGCCATCTGGGCCGGCGTCCGCTCAGCCCTCTCAGCCCTCGCCGACCCCGCCGTACGCAAGGCTTTCGACCCGTCTCCCGGCGAGGAACTCGAACCGGCAACCTTCATCCGGGACCGCGGCACCATCTACCTGCTTGGGACCGGCGTGGGCGCTAGCGCCACATCCTCCTTCATTGCCGCCCTCCTCGAGGACATCACCGAATCAGCCCGCCAGATCGCCGCCCGCAATCCCGGTGGTCGCCTCGAGCCCCCACTCGCCCTCGTCCTCGATGAAATCACCAATCTCTGCGCCGTACCCTCGCTGCCGAGCCTGATGGCCGACGGCGGTGGAACTGGCATCACGACCAGAGTCGTGATCCAATCCCTTGCCCAGGCGAGAGACAAGTGGGGCGAGCAGGCCGCGGCCGCCATGTGGGATGCCGCCACGCTGCGGATCATTCTCGGCGGTTCCGCCCAGCCGAGAGACCTCCAAGACCTCGCCGCAGTCTGCGGCGAACGCGACGAGGAGATCCGCAACTGGAGCCGCGGCGCCGACGGCGGCCGCACGATCTCTACTAGCACGCGCCGAATCGCCATCCTGCCGCCCGACGTCATCCGCACCCTTCCGTTCGGCACGGGCATCCTGCTAGCCCGCACCGCCCCACCCATCCTCCTCAAGATGACTCCATGGACAGAGCGTCCGGACGCCTCGGACATCCGGCGCAGCATCGAACGCGCCACTCGACGCTGATGGACACCACCGACGACCTGGCCCGAACACTCGGTCTCACCGTCGGCACTGACCCATTTGTGGTCTGCTGGCGCGACCTCGACGCCCCAAGCACGCGCGAAGAACTGGAACGCCTCACTGAATGGGTCAACTGGGCAACCCACCGCTACAACCTCGACCACAAGGTCGTCCCACCGTGCTGGTCTGAGCACGGAGCCCTCACCGAAGAACTCTCCGCCCTCCGCACCTTCTGGGAAGCCTGCTACCAAGAAGACGCCGCCCCCTCCGACCCCCTAGCCTTCCATCGCGACCTAACCCTCGCCCTCCGCCGCCTCCGAGACTGGAGCTCCCTCCTGGGCTGCACCCGAACCACCCACCGCCCAGAACGATCCGACTAGTGCTGTCCGCACTGACGTGGCTGGCGTCCGACGACCAGGTCTGCACCTGGCGCGGCCCGGGCGAGTCGACTTCCAGGGCTCTCCTTCGAAACCTTCGTCACCGACTGCGGACGCTCCGCGACCGAGCACGGTCACCCGACAGCGCTTGTGATCTGAACACGGTGATCTCCGACACTCGCGCCCATTGCCGAAGCATCCTCGCCCGACTTCCTGGGGAGGCGCCCGGGATTCATGGGTTGTGGAATGCAACCAGACGGACGAGGGGGACGAGGTTGGACGCGCGGGCCATGCAGGGGATGGACGAGAGATGCTGTCAGCAGCAGACGCGGCGAACCGGGGCGGCGATCATGCGCAAATCGCCGACCTACTCAGAGTCGTACCTTGCCTAAGCCTCGCCCTGCCACAGGCCGCTATCACCTGAAATGAACCACTGGTCGCCTCGCTGCACCGGATCGGAGCGATTCGCGGCCCGACTTCCGAGCCCGCTGAGTGCAGGGACTGCGTCGTTTCGGGCCTTACTGCTGTGGGCACTGGCCCGATTACGGGGTCGCGCGGCTGAGGTCACGGCCCAGACAGGCACAGGTCCGGCGCCGGGGACGACTCTTGCCGCGCGGCTCCCCGCTTACGCGATGGCCATAGAGGTGCTCCGGATCGGGGTGGACTCCTCGTCCGGATGGCCAGCACACGGCGGTCGCCTACGCCGCCACCCGGAAGGTCTCGCAGCGGCTGAGGCCCCGGAAAAAAGGGACATCGTCGGCCAGGCAAAGGGCATCCTCATGGCCCGCTACAGCATCAGGGGCGACAGAGCGTGGCCACCTTGGACATGTTCAGCCAGCAAACGAACCGCGAACTAAGAGACGTCGCCCGCGGAGCCGTCGACCACACGAATCAGCACTGGACCGCTAACCGGCAACGTTCCAAGAACCGCGTCGGTGGACATGACTTATGACACCGGTAGACGGCCAGTTACGACACCGCCGGGTGGCCGGTTGATGACAGGCCGCAACTTTCGCGTTGCGCTCGCCATCGTGACTGGCGAAAGACCTCCGACCGAAAGGACGTCATGATGGCGATGCGCAGTACGGCGCTGATCCTCGGCACGGCCACCTTGCTGACCGGTGCCGTCGTACCCACCGCTGGCGCCGAGCCGGCGGGATATGCCACGCAGACCGAGGCCTGCGTGATGGGCGTGGACTCGATCACGGCCAACGGAAACTATGCCGGAGCAATGGTCAGGGCGACGAATCCTCCGACGAGTGAGAAGGAACTCGGACCGAAGGGGTTCGACGCGGGCACAGTCAAGGCAATGACCGAGTGGTCCTATGGCCTGACCACGACGGAGTCTTACCGGGCCGGACGTGTCATCGTCGGCTCGACGCTCTACGACGCCTCACTCGTGTACGGCTCCGGGCCGAACCCGGTCACCAGGAAGTCGCCCATCGGCGGTGGCTGGGGCAACTACACCTACATCGAGAACGCGTATTACACGAGGTACCTCGGCGGGCCGAACCCACGGTCGACGTTCTACGGCCTGCGGTCCGACGGAGTCATCAACCGCTGGAAGATCGACCTGAGCACCACCCGCTGGGGCAAACCGACCGCCTTCGCCGGATTCTCGTCGGTGAAGGCGATGGCGTTGATCGCCGAGACCGCGACGTACGACTCGTTCCTCGCGGTCACTCGCGGCGGTGCGCTCTACACGATCAGGATCCCGCTCGCGTCGTCGCCGCCCGTGGTGAAGAAGGTCCGCGCCTCGGGCTGGAGCAGCTTCGAGGTGATCCTGGCAGAGCGCTGCGGCAACTACGGCACGCTGCTCACCGGGATCGACAAGCACAGCGGCAGCGCCTACCTGTACGCCGTCGGCCATGCGAACGGGACCTCGACCGTCATCAGGTCCCTCGGCAAGCTCCCAGGCACCCACCAGGACCCGGTCTACCACCTCGGCACCAACGAAAGTGTCCTGCCGCTCAACGGCGAATGACGCCGCCACGGCCGTGATCCCGTCTGCCGGGCGGGGCGGTGCCGTCAGCATCGCTGGTCGGGTTGAGTTGGGCCATGGAGCCCTCGGAGAGGTGGCGGCGTTCGCCTGACTGCCACTCGCCGTGCTTGTCGCTCACGCCCGCGCGGCCGAAGCCAGATTGCAGAAGTTGACATGGCTCACCGTGAAACGGATCCTGGTCGTCGTGTGGCCGCCGCTCGGTCGATCCCGCCACCGTGACAGCGACGGACCTGTCGGACCGTCGCCGAACTGACGCTCAGCCCCGGCCCGGCGGCCGCCCCGACGGGGACGAACGGTCAGGCTCTTGGCAGCTGTCGGGTGCCGACCAGTTGCCGGGCGACATCGCGCAGCTTGGTGTTGGTGTCTTGGGAGTAGCGCCTGAGAATCGCGAAGGCCCGATCCTCGTCGAGATCGAAGCGTTCCATCAGAATGCCCATCGCCTGCCCGACCAGTTTCCGGGCGTCCACCGCCGCCGCCATGGTCTCCTCGTGGCGTGCTGTCGCGACAGCGACCGACGCGTGCCGGGCCAGGATGTGCGCGATCGCCTCGTCGTCGGCGCTGAACCCGTCAGGGACAGGGCTGTACAGGCCGAGCACGCCAACGGTGGATGAGGTGTGTGAAAGTGTCAGTGGTACGTCCAGCACACTGCGCACTCCCAGGCCGGTGACCTTCGCCGCCCATTCCGGCCACCTCTCGTCGGTGGCGGTGTCACGCACCAGCACCGTGGCGCGGTCGCGCAGAGACGTGATCAACGGCCCGTTCTGGGTGTCGAGCTGGACCCGGTAGATCTCGGCCACCACTGGATCGGTCACCGCGGGAATCTCTGGCCGGCCGCCCCGGGTGTACAGCGCGACACCGGCGAAGATGCAGTTCAGTGCTTGCAGCGAGAACTGCACGACGGCCCCGATGGTCTGTTCGACGCCGCCGGCGTCGTGCATTTCCACCGCCAAGCGCGAGAAGAGGTCAGCCTGCGCTGCGGCGGTGGGGTAGGCCGTCGCCGAGTCGATCGGGGTGTCGGCGGACGTGTCCCGCTCACCGGTGAAATCCATGCACACATCATGCCCAGGAACGGAGTGCACGTCACCCACGGACGTGGTCAGGCTTTGTCCAGAATTCCCTGCGGACCGCGGGCGAGGGGGTGTGCAGTACCGGAGCAGGGCCACCTGGCTTCATTGGGCACACCCGGGGCCGCTCATCCACAAGGGCTCCGCGCGGCGACCGCAGATGGCGAGCAAGATGCAGCTCCGGCGCTGTTTGTCTCAACGCCGTAGCCTCCCGACTCGTGGGTACGGCCGCCCCCACGATCGCGTAGCGCCGCCGATACCCGCCGCCTGCCGCTCCAACCGACCCGGGCAAGCCCCTCGAGGAGGGCCACCCGAGCGGCCGATAGCCGACGGTGAGAGCTGCCGGAAGGAAGCGGACGAGCTAATCGCCACCGGGTGGGTGGTGCTGCGGCCTGGTCAGGGCAAGGTGTTGGTGCAGAGTAGCCAGTTCGCCGCCTCGTTGAGCGGAAGGCCGCGGGCGGACGCCCGCGAGACGAGAAGCGCACGAGCCAGGTCGGTGGTCAGTGTGTAGCGCTCGATAAGGATGCCTTCGGCTATGGCGATCGCCGTGATCGGATCGATGCGGCCGAGTGTGAAGTGTCGCTGGCGCGGATATTCGTGGCTGCCCATATGGCGCCTGCCCTAGCGGCTATGCCTGGCGCGTAGCCCGATGGTGCTTCACCGCAGACGGCGCACCTGGGCGGCGAGCCGGGAAGCCAACGGTCGCTTCAACTGTACGGCTGGCCGTTACGATTCGCAGCCCCCGGCGTTACTCGGCCTTGCGGTTGGCGTCTTCAACGATGCCGGCGGCGACCTCGCGTAGTTTGACGTTGCCGGTCTGGGACGTGCGCACCATGAAGGCGAATGCGCGGTCGGTGTCGAGGCGGTAGCGCTCCATGACGATACCGATCGCCTGGCCGATCTTCTCGCGGGTGGTCAGTGCGTCGGTGAGGGTGGCGTGTTCGCGGCTCCAGCCGAGGGCGACCGCGGCGAGGTTGGCGAACATCGCGGCGAGCTGATGTGACTCAGCGGTCAGGGCGTGGGAGCGCGTGGAGTAGAAGTTGACGCCTCCACGCGCGTGCGGCTCGGCGTGGAACTGGTAACCCAGCTGCGCGCCGATCCCGAACTCCTGCGCGGCGCGCGGCCCGTACATCGGCCAGCGCGGATCGGTCCCGATGTCGTCGACCTCGACGAGAGGGGTGTCGAAGACGACGTCGAGGCATGGTCCTTCGCCCAGTTTGTACTGCAGCTCGTCAGCCCGCAGCGCCAGCTCATCGGTGGGAGCCAGTGTTTGGATCCGGCCATCCTTGCCCGTGATCGAGATGCTCACGAAGTCGATGCCAGGCACCGCCTCGGCGGCTCCGGCGGTGATCACCTGCAAGGTGTCGTCGACGTCCATCGGGAAACGCAGCGATGTCGAGACCTCGTTCATCACTTCAAGCAGGTACGGCAGCTCCATGGCCGGCCACCCTTCATCGGGGCCAGCGAGATACCGACCAGACGACCAGTCTGTACCCCCAAGCCTCACCGGGGACACCCGGGGTGTCCTGTCATGTCGCAGGACATCGGTGACGGTTCTGTGTCAGGACATCGGTGACACATCTGGGGTGCTTGGTGTGACACATCTGGCTCTCTTTGAGCGGTGCCGACCGCTAATGAGCCTGTTGATCCTCGTGTCCGTCTCGCGATCATCCAGTGGCCCGATGACGCGCCGCGCGGGGCGGTGACGACGTTCTGCGCCGAGCATCGGATCTCCCGCAAGACGTTCTACGCGATCCGCGCCAGGACCCGCATCGACGGTGCGGCCGCGGCCCTCGAGCCCCGCAGCCGGCGGCCGAAGACCAGCCCAACCAAGCTCAGCGACGATGTCAAGGAGCAAGCCCTCGGCGTCCGTGCGGCGCTGGAGTCCTCCGGGCTGGACCGTGGGCCGGTCAGCGTGCACGACAAGATGCACGCGATGGGCCTGGAGGTGGTGCCCTCGGTGGCGTCGCTGGCCCGGATCTTCCGAGCCGCTGGTGTTGCACGGCTCGAGCCGAGGAAGAAGCCACGCGCGGCGTGGCGGCGGTTCGTCTACCCCGCGCCGAACGCGTGTTGGCAGATGGACGCCACCGAGTATGTGCTCACCAGTGGGCGCAGGTGCGTGATCTTCCAGCACATCGATGACCACTCCCGCTACGCGGTCGCCTCACAGGTCGCCTGGAGCGAGACATCCGAAGCAGCGATCGCCCTGTTCGACAAGGCGGCGGCCGCCCACGGCGTGCCGCAACGATTGCTGTCCGACAACGGGGCCGCGCTCAACCCCTCCCGGCGCGGGCTCCTGGGCCAACTCGTCGTGCACGTGATGGCCCTGGGTGTGGAGCCGATCACCGGCAAGCCCTACAAGCCGACCACCCAAGGCAAGAACGAACGCTTCCATCAGACCCTGTTCCGCTACCTCGACAAGCAGCCGCTCGCCGCCACCCTGGCTGAGCTGCAGGCCCAGGTCGACGCCTTCGACCACATCTACAACAACGAGCGACCCCACCAAGGGCTCCCGGGGCGCGTCACGCCCGTCACGGCGTGGGAGGCCACTGCGAAGGCCGAGCCGCCACGCCCCACCCGTGAGCTGATCCGCCGTCCCGCTGGCCGACCCCGACCTGCCCCAGCGCCTATGCCGAGCGACCCGTCCGAGGACACTGTCGTCAAGACACTGACCAGCGGCGGCACCTTCTACCTGGACAAGGTCCACTACATGGTCGACGGACGGCGGGGGTTCGAGCAGGTCCTGGTCATCACCGACGGCAGCCAAGTCGGCGACAAGATCACCGTCACCGACCCCCACGGCGAGATCCTCATCGAGCACGCCCGGCCCGCACCCGGAGTGACCTATGTCGGCAACGGCAACCCCCGCGGCCCACGCCAAGACTGCTGAAACGTCACCGATGTCCTGACACATCAACCGTCACCGATGTCTTGATGCAGAACCGTCACCCATGTCCTGAGACATCACAACACCCGGGGTGTCCTCCCGGAGAATGAGTAGAACATAAGTTCGATTAATGACAGGATGGCTGCATGGTCGGTCGCTTCAAGGTGAGTCCCGGCAGCGGGGACAACGAGTGGTCGGTGTGGGGCAACGCCATGAACGAAGCATCCGCCAATACGAGAGACCGAATGGTGAGCTCATCGGTCTGCTGGTCGTCGCTCCCTCCAAGACCGACCGGGAACGCGTCGTGCCGATGTCCAGGCTTCCCAGTTCTCCGGAGCGACGGTCATGGGCATCTGGTCGTGGATGTGACCGACGTCGTCGGTTGCGGTGGTGGTGATGATCGTGAACGTCGTCAGCCAGCGGTCCGGATCGTCCTCGGCCTTGGACTTGTCCAGCCAGAACTCGTACAGGCCGGCCAAGGCCAGCACGGCGTCGTCCTTTGGGTGCAGGTAGAACGGCTGCTTCAACGGCATACCCGACCGGCCGAGCTGTTGTTTCTCCTCGTCGGCCAGAGCTTCCTCGATTTTTAACGTCTCCAGCAGTTACGACCGGGTCCGCGTCGATGCGTATCGTCCGCACATACCGTCAGGCTGCCACAATCGCCTGCGCGAAGGCATAGCTATGGCGGCTGCGACCGGCCCTAAAGACTGAGGGCCACCGGCAGTCGTCCGCACATGCCGATGTGAGTGCGTTCAACCGGCCTGCCGGTGGGACGGTCGCACCGTGACGCC
>NZ_BAAGPM010000015.1:0-144596 GCF_054784135.1 Kribbella swartbergensis | reverse complement strand
CACGTGTCGCCTATGTCCTGAGACATCTGTCGCCTATGTGTTGAACCACAACACTGCCGGGGGCACCAAATGCTCGTATTTGGAACCCTGCCCTGAACGGAACGTTCGGGGCAGGTTGCGTTCTGTGGGCACTGTGGCGGCCGCTCGCCCCGTCCGTGACGGCCGACGGGGACCGCCGCTCTTGCCGCCCAGACGCCGCCCAGACGCCGTTGGACGGTCCGCGACGTGCCGGGCGGGTATCTCGTCAGGTTGTCCGGCATCCGCGCCCAGAAGCATCGAGAACGGCTCACTCAGCTCTGCCCGCTCCACGCTGCCGTCAGGCCCGATAAGCAGCTTCTCGAACAAGCCTTGGTTGATCTGCCGCCGTAGATGCGGCTTGGCCTTGAGGTAGTGGTGGTAGCAGTTGCCGGCCACCTTCAGAACTCGCTCCGGCTGCACGTCCTGCTCCACCATGGTCGCATCAGCCAGCCGCAGCTCAGCCTCAGCGTTGGCGCGCTCGCGGGTGAAGCGGTCCATCTCCCGCTTCATCAGGTCGAGCGGCACGGCGCCTTCGTAGTGCGCCTCTAGCAACTTGGCCTGCTGATCTTTCACCTTGGCGACGGCGCGCCGGGCACGCTCGGCGTCCTGGGCAGCCCGCTCCCTCGCAGCGTGAAGCTCCGCCCGAATCGTGTCGCGCAGCTCGACGACGTGGTGCGGCTGTAGTTCGAAGGTCCGGTAGAAGTCCTCGATGCCGAATTCAATGGCCTCGAGCTTGATGTAGCCACGGTCGCACGGGGCTCGCTTGGTCGCGTGGGTGAGGCAGAAGAAGTACTCATAGAGACCGCCGCGACCACGGTTGCGCGAGTAGATGAGCCGACCGCGGCAGTTGCTGCAGTAGATCGTGCCTTTCAAGTAGTGCGGGTACTTGCGATCCTTCTCTCCGGCCTTGTTGTGCGCCGTCAGGATGTCCTGGATATGCAGCCACGAGTCAATGTCCACCAGCGGCTCGTGATTGCCCTGGTAGTACGCACCTTTGTAGACGACGAAGCCGGCGTAGTACGGGTTACGCAGCAGGTGATGCAGACCGCTGATCGTCAGTGGTTTGGCTGGCCGCTTCTGTGTCGCTCGCGATCGCAGCCCTTTCCGCTCCAGCTCGTCGCACATCTCGCGCAGAGACCAGTCGCCAAGCGCGAATTCTCGCAGCGCCCACCTAACCAGTGGCGCGGCGTCAGGGTCCAGGACGACCGAGCGGATGAGCTTCTGCCCGACCACCTCCTTGAGGTTCAGGTAGCCAAGTGGCGCCTTGTACGGTGTACCACCTGACTTGGCCTTGGTCTCAAGCCCTTTCAGGACCTCGACGGCCAGGTTGTCGGAGTGGTACTGCGCGACGTCGGCCATGACGTGGTACATAAACCGGCCGTGGGGCGAGTCGTCGATCGGCTCGGTCACTGAGACGAGCTTGCTCCGGCGTAGGCGATCCGCTTGTTGATCTCAACGTCGTCATCGCGGTTGCGCGACCAGCGGTCGATCTTGTGCACCACGACGTAGTCGACGTGCTTGGCTTTCAGTTCCCGAAACATCCGCTGCAGCTCGGGGCGATTCACCGACAGCGCTGACTCGCCGGCATCGACATAGATGTCGACGACTTCCCAGCCGCGGGCCTTGGCCAGAGCCAGACAAGCGTCACGCTGGTACGGGATTGAATAGCCTTCGGCTTCGCCGCCCACACTGGCCTGTTCCTCGGTGCTGACCCTCACGTAGATGACGCAGCGGAGCGGGCGCTCATCGGCAGAGGTCGTTCGACCTCGTCCGAGCAGCACCTGGCCCACGGCGTCTTCGACCGAACCGGACGACAATCGCTGGACGAAGGCCTCGTGCTTGGCGCTGCCGTCGTAGCGGCGCAGAGCTCGCTCGATCGTCGCCGGACTGCGGCGATCTCGATCCTGATCCAGCCCCTGGTCGACGTCGTCGTAGCCAGGAAGCGAACCGTCATCCATGGTGCTCCACCTCCCGGTTCATCGAGCTGGCCGACTCCCCGCCATCGACATAGATGTCGACGACTTCCCAGCCGCGGGCCTTGGCCAGAGCCAGACAAGCGTCACGCTGGGCCGGGATGGAACAACCCAAGACCTCGCCACCGACGGCGACTTGCTCCTCGGTGCTGACCCGCAGGTAGATGACGCAGCGGGGCGGGCGCGAGCCGCCGCAGCAACGGCGCAGACTGTCATGCATAGCAGTCCACCCCCCCAACCGCATTTCTCGCAATAATTCATCATTTCATTCTCGTTTCATTCACCCGAATGGCATATTCGTTGATTCCGGCCATTGTCTCTTTGTTTCTTCGACCTATTTTCTCAGCCCACACGATGCGTGCCAAGTGGAAACCGGCATCGCGCAACGGAGAATCAATTCGCGGTTCACCAGACGGGATTTCTGGGGAGGGACGGCGGATTGCCATCCCTCCCCCGCAGGCGACGGCTACTTGGTACCGTTCCCCGCGCGACCGGTCCGCCGCGAGGCGGTGGTCTTCTTGGCCGCACTGGCCGGAGCGCCCTCTGCCTGAGACTTGGTCCCAAACAGCGATTCGATGGCGCCGCGCCGTTCAGCGGCTTCGCGCTCGATCTGCTCGAGCGCCTTGGCAACCCGAGCCTTGAAGTTCGGCTCGGCCTGCTTCTGCTCGACGTACATCGCGGCTCCACGGACAAGTGCGTCCTGGAGCGAGATGCCGTCGATCTTGGCCACCATGGTGACCTGGGAGTGAAGCCCGTTGGACAGCCTGACCCCGATGGTCTTGTAGGTGCCCGGGGCTCCGTTGGTGGTCTCGCTCATGGCGAGTACCTCCTCGGTGGTGGTGCAGCCGGCCATCTCCTGTGAGATGACGAGGACGGCTGCACGGCACCGACGAGTGGTCGGTTCCCGTTTGAGTTGTCAAGGTGCACAGGCGGGTCACACTCGACCGTTGAACGCCCACACTCCTTCGGGGTGGTCGACGAAGCGGACTTCGCCGCTGGTCTCCATCTCGTGGGCCATGCGCTCGTAGTCCACTCGGACGACATCGCGCATCCAGTCGGGTAAGGCCTCAAGCTCCTGTTCGCCGTTCATCCCCTCAAACACATGCTCGGCGTACTTGCGGTGCTCGAACGCACCGAAATAGGCAGTCTCGAAGCGCTCCAACGTGTCGATGTCGCGGGTGTCGTTGATCTCTTCCCAGGCAGCAAAGGCCAGGCCGTATTGCGCGATGCCCTTGCCGAGAGCGCAGACCACATCCAGGGATTCGTACTCGCGCAGCTGGATCTGGCCGAAGCCGTCCTGGTCGTGTATGGCCCACTCTTCGGCAGGCTCACCGGTCCAGTGCGGATGGAGCGACTGAGCCAGAATGCGATGGATATCGGCTTGGAGGTCTTCCAGGTCCTGGCTGGCGTCGATCCAGCCGCCGATGTCGTGGCCTTCGGTGTAGTCGACCAGCGAGCGGACGTAGATGCGGGGATGAGCCCGCTTCTCGGTCTCGCCGGCCTCCAAAGCTTGCCGGCGAGCCGCGAGCATGTCTTCGTGCTCGATGAGGGCTTCGGCGTCGTCTGCTCTGAGGCCCGCATCAACGTACCGTTGCAGTCGTTCCCGCTTGGCACGCCGTTCGTCGGCCGCCGCGACCCGGGCTGCCTCGATCTCTGCCTGGCGCGCTGGGTCGTCGGTGCCGTACGTGCTGACGCCTTCGGGATTCGGCTGAGGACCGAATGTCCCAGGCGGCGGTGGTGGTTTTTGTTCACTCATCGCACCTCCTTTCAAGGTGATATCGGTTGGTCGGCGCGTGCGAGCGCGCCGGTGGGAGGAAGCCGGCGGTTGACTACGGACCGCGGATGGCGTGCATCAGGTGGTTCATGCCGTGGCCTCCTGCTCGGTCCGCCAGTCGGCCAGGCGTCGTTCGGCGAGGGCGGCATAGGCGGGATTGAGCTCGATGCCGAGCCAGTTGCGGCGGTGCCGTTCGGCGAGCAGGGCCACGGTGCCGCTGCCCATGAACGGATCCAGCACCAGACCGGGCCGCCAGGCGCTGTGGCAGTTGCAGTCGGGACGGAGCTCGCCAACTCGCAGCAGACGGCCGTGGAGCCGCTGCGGTGCGCGTCGCCACGGACAGCCGCAGGTTGTGCACAACCGCTCGGGGCAAGTGGCGAGCAGTGGTGGGGTGATCAGGCGCTCAGGGAAGGTGGCGAAGTGGGCACCCCGGTAATTGGCAGTCGCGGTTTCCCAGACGTCGGTCGGGTTGGCTCCGAGCGGATGACCGCCGACGCCGATTGCCTTGAGCTTGGCCAGCCCCTTGTTGTCGTCGATGGTTCTGGGAGCCGTGCCGCGTGGCGGGTACTGCCCGGTGCGCGGTCGGCGCGGTGGTGTGGGTCGGCCGCGCAGTGGCACCCGAATGGCGTCGAGGTCGAAGTAATACTGCGGGGAGCGCACAAGGAAGAACAGCAGCTCGTGGCGATTGGTCAGGCGGTCGGCCACCGAGTTCGGCATGGCGTTCGACTTCGCCCAGACGATCTGGTTGCGCACCAGCCAACCATCCTCTGAGAGCGCGATCGCGAGCCGTTGCGGGCCGAGCAGCATTCCCTTGCGCTCGACACCCTCACGGTGGTGGTCGCTGTAGCCGTCACCGACGTTGAGCCACAGGGCGCCGGTTGACTTGAGTACTCGCGCTAGCTCACGGCAGACGCTGAGCAAGTTGTCGACCCAGCCGTGCACGAACGACGCTTCCTGAGCACTGACCATTGCGGAGATTGCAGAGTAGCCCGAAACTGATGGCCGAGTGTGTGTCCCGCGTCGCCAGTTGCCCGCATATCAGGGAGCGTTGCGTGTCCAACATTGACTACACGAGCCAGATCTACGAGTACCTTCGCACTCTCGGCGAACCTGGAGACGAAGTGCTGTCGCGTATCAAGCCCTGGCTGAAGTCCACCTACGGCTTGAGCGAACGCGAAGCCGTCCATGCAAGAAAGGTGGCTATGGAGGCGCTGACCTCCCAGGGGTTGATCGAGCGACTTAATGTTCGCGGACCATACGTTCGCATCCTGGGCTGATCAGCCTTCTCAGATCGGGCTGAAGGCAGGTGTCTGGCCCGTGGCACGATTACATCGCTGGGAAGTCGCAGGCTCGTAAGCCACTCGGTGGGGATGCAATGAGTGAGATGATCGAGGATCTGACACGACTGGCCCGTCCGGCGCTCATCGTCGCCGCGCAGCGCCGAACGCTCTTGACGTACAAGGAGCTCGGAGCGGCGATCGGCGTCACTGGAGTCGGCCTCAGTCACCATCTTCGATACGTTCTCGACCGTCTGTCCGAACAGTGTGCCGCGGAGGGGATGCCCTCCTTGGCTTCCCTGGTCGTCAACTCAAGCACTGGAGCACCTGGCGCTGGCTGGACCGACGGTGCGGTGCCGTGGCATGCCGAGGTACAGCAAGTCTTTCGGCGCTGGGGAGACTCTGATCGCCTCTCAAGGGCGACCTAGGCAGATAGGGCGAACATGGACGAGATCCAGCAACTGAGGAACCGGTTCACTGCAGACATGTATGAGGGCGTACGGATCCTGGCGCGGGAGCATGGCTACAACGCGACCAGATTCGTTGAGATGGTGCGCTCGACAGACGGCGTTTCAGCAGCTCGCGCGCTACTCCACACTGGACCCAGCACGTCATATGGCTTCGAAGTCCTGTGGGAGAAAGGACAGCTCGGTCGGAGCGTCGAAGCGTGGACTTTGCGCCCTGAATACGAGCCACTCTTCACGGAAGACGAGCGAGAAATCGCCCGCCGCCGACTAGAGCTCCACGACTTCGATGTCGACGGCTACCTCCGTCGGCTAGCGTCCGAGCGATAGACGCCTAGGAGGTTGTTCGAATCCGATCCAGGCGTTCGACGACCTGACTCCAGTCCACCATCGGCGTGAGATGACTCCACGACACCCGGAGTGCGCCGGCAGTCTGCTCGTCTGACATGCCCATAGTCGTCAGCACGTGGCTTGGCTCATAGCTCTGGGAGGTGCAAGCAGAGCCGTTGGAGATAGCAACGATATCCTTGAGGGCAACGATCGCTGCTTCAGAGTCAATGCCAGGAACCGAGAAGTTGACAGTGTGAGGCACCGTGCGATCCAGGTCTCCGTTGAAGGCCACGCCAAGTGGTGCGAGCGCCTGGAGCAGCTCAACCTTGAAGGCTGCACAGTGCTCGGCGCGTGCCTGATGCTCGCGCAGTGCGATCTCTGACGCGAGTCCAAGGCCGGCAATCAAGGCAACCGGCAGTGTTCCAGGACGCAGGCCCCGCTCCTGACCACCGCCGAACATGAGTGGCTCGAGGGGCGCTCGGTTGTAACCACGCCGCCTTGTGATCAGCGCACCAACGCCTTTGGGTGCGTAGACCTTATGGCCAGAGACACTGAGGAGGTCGATCCTTGCCGAGCGCAACTGCTCGATAAGCTTGCCATATGCCTGCGCGCCGTCGACGTGGAAGTACGCTTCATGACCGTCGAGGACGTCGGCTATCTCGTCGAGGGGCTGGACTACGCCAGTCTCGTTGTTGGCTGCCATGACCGAGACGAGAAGTGTGTCGGGTCGAAGGGCACGGGCAACCTCCGCGGGATCGACCCACCCACCCGATGTCGGCGGCACCAAGGTAACCTCAAACCCGCGCTTGCTCAGCTGTTCGAGCGGCTCCAGCACGGCCTTGTGTTCGATGGTGGTACTGACGATGTGACGCCGCTCGGTGCGTTGCCCGTGAGGAGCCAGACCGAGCAATGCCATGTTGTTGCTCTCGGTGGCGCCGCTCGTGAAGATCACTTCGTCTGGCTTCGCGGCAACGACGTCAGCGACTTGCTGACGAGCACGGTTGATGCGCTCCTTGGCTACCTGCCCGTAGCCGTGGGTGCGACTCCCTGCGTTGCCGTACTCCTCGGCCATGTACCGGAGGACCTCGGCTTGCACGCGCGGGTCCATCGGGCTGGTGGCGTTGCAGTCGAGATAGACCGGACGCGTCGCGGCTCCTGGGACGTCAGAACTGTCGGTGGGTGTCACTACCGTCATGAGAGACAGAGTACGCGTACGGTGGATGACATGTACGGAGGATCGCGGGATGATGTACGGAACATCTCATCCGTACACCAGAACCCGAATCCGTACTTGGTTCGCCTTGCGTTCCGTACAGGTTGTGCTGTTTGATAGGCCATGCCTGAGATGAAAGTGACCGCCACAACGGATCAGAGACGGGCTCGGACCGGCGCATTTGAGTATGCCTTCCCGGCGATCCGAGGCGTGCAAGCGGGTCGTGAGTACTACGTCACGATGTGTCCGCTTCGTCTCATTCCGCGGATCTTCATGTTCGACGAAGAGGAACTGCCCGCCGAGATGCGAGCGCAGCGGACGTTGAACAAGAGTCGCGTCCCCGAGCTCACCCGCTATCTGCTCGACAATCCGACAAACTACGTCTTCTCAGCGCTGACTGCATCCGTCGACGCAGATGTTCAGTTCGAACCCTTCGCCCCGGGAGCTGGGTCGGGCGATCGAGTCGGCACGCTTAAGATCCCCATGTCGGCCAAGTTCGTGATCAACGACGGACAGCACCGGCGCGCAGGCATCAACGAGGCACTCAGGGACAATCCAGAGCTTGGCGACGAGAGCATCGCCATCGTCATGTTCCTGGACGTCGGGCTTGAGCGCTGCCAGCAGATGTTCGCCGATCTCAATCGCTATGCTATCCGCCCGTCGCGTTCCTTGAGCGTGCTCTACGACCATCGCGATGAGCTGTCCGCTGTCACCCGCCTCGTCGTGCAGCGATCAGCACTGTTCAACGACCTGACTGAGACAGAGAGCAACAACTTGTCGGCGCGGTCTCGGAAGCTCTTCACGCTGTCTGCGCTGTATGGCGGCACTCGGGCACTACTTGGCGATGTAGAAGATGTGAGCTTCGAGCGCAAAGTAGATCTGGCAGAAAGTTACTGGGCGCAAGTCGCCGACCAGTTCCCTGAGTGGAAGCAAGTCCATGCTGGCCAGGTACGAGCGAGTGAAGTGCGGCGCGACTTTATCCACACCCACGGCATCGTGCTGCACGCGCTCGGCAAGGTCGGCAGTAGCCTGCTTCATGCGAACCGAGACCCAGCCAGCTGGGATCGCAAGCTGAAGAAGCTCTCGACCTTGGACTGGCGCCGGTCGAGCCGGACGTGGGAAGGCCGCGCAACGCTTGGCGGCCGCGTCTCAAAGACCGCGGCCAACCTCTTGCTTACGACCGCTGCGATCCGGACGGCACTCGGCCTCCCCCTGCCACCAGACGAACAGCACGCTGACGACGCCTTCCGACGAGGAGAAGAATGACTCGCAACCTACCGATCCGTGCCCGCTCGGCGTTCGACGATGCCGGCTTTGCAGGGACGATCGAGGGCTTAGTCAGGCAAACACAGCAGCTCTATCTCGCCGACAGCGTGCCGTGGGTTGTTGGCTACTCTGGAGGCAAGGACTCGACCGCAGTGCTTCAGCTGGTGTGGCTCGCGTTGGCTGGACTCCCGGACGGGCAGCGGACCAAACCCGTCCATGTGATCAGCACGGACACGCTCGTTGAAAACCCGGTGGTCGCTGCGTGGGTGACCCATTCGCTAGAGGTTCTAGAGTCAGCAGCGCAGAAGCAAGGTCTCCCGATTGCGCCGCATCGTCTGACGCCGGCGGTTACCGACACGTTCTGGGTGAACCTCATCGGTCGGGGCTACCCAGCACCGCGGCCCAAGTTCCGCTGGTGTACTGAGCGGCTGAAGATTAAGCCGTCGAACACGTTCATTCGCGAAATGGTCCGCGCGCACGGCGAAGCCATCCTCGTGTTGGGTACGCGTAAGGCTGAAAGCTCCGGCCGATCACACCGGATGACCGCTCTCGAGTCTCGCCGTGTCCGGGATCTACTGAGCCCGAATGACTCGCTTCCAAACTGCCTCGTCTACTCGCCGGTCGAGAACTGGTCCAACGACGACGTTTGGACCTTTCTCATGCAGAGCCCGAACCCGTGGGGCTATTCCAATAAGGAGCTGCTGACGATGTACCAGGGAGCATCGCCAGACGGCGAGTGTCCCTTGGTTGTCGATGCAAGCACGCCGAGCTGTGGCGACAGCCGGTTCGGTTGCTGGACTTGCACGTTGGTCGACAAGGACAAGTCAATGTCGGCCATGATCCAGAACGATGAAGAGAAGGAGTGGATGCTGCCGCTCCTCGAGCTGCGCAACGAACTCGATGTAGCGGACGATCGTCATCTACGCGACTTCCGGCGCATGAATGGCTCGGTACAGCTGTTCAACAACAAGCCGATCCCTGGGCCGTACACACAAGAGTCCCGAGAGCGATGGCTTCGCCGCCTCCTGGAGGCGCAAGCCTGGATCCGTGAAAACGGCCCTGACTATGTGCGGTCGCTGGAGCTGGTGACGCTAGACGAGCTCGAAGAGATCCGCCGAATGTGGGTGGTCGAGAAGCACGAGTTCGAAGACCATCTGCCGGCGATCTACGAGACCGCCATGGGGACGTCGTATCCCGGTCGCCCGCTCGACGAACACCTGCCGCTGGGGCCAGAGACGGTGGAGGTTCTTCGCGAAATCACCGGTGGCGATCGCGTCCACTTCGAGCTCGTTCGTGAACTGCTCGACATCGAGCAGCGCCATCGATCGCAAGCACGGCGCGCAGGTTTGTTCGAATCACTTGAGAAAGCGCTTCGGAAGGGCTTCTACGACGATGAGGCAGACGCGACGAGCCGCGCACACCACCGTCGCGCCACCCTGCAACGCACTCCTGCCAATGACGAGCCGGATCCCCTCGACATTGCCGACGGCTATGTAAAGCCAGCAGCGGGGAGCGTGCTGTGATCCTGGATGAGCTAACCCTGCGCAACTTCGGCACCTTCGCTGGGAAGCAGACGATCACGCTGTCACCGCCATCGCCGCGGAAACCAGTGGTTCTCATCGGGGGACTTAATGGCGCTGGCAAGACGACAATCCTTGAGGCAATTCTGCTTGCCCTCTACGGTTCGCTCGCCCCGGTGTCCGGTCGGCGCAGCGGCAGCTACGAGAACTACCTCCGCGGACTCATCCACCACGGGGTGCCGCAAAAGGAGGGCGCGGGTGTCGAGCTTGCCTTTACCGCACATCAGCAGGGAACAGCGCGCGAGTACAGAATCCGCCGAAGCTGGCAATCGACCGGAGCGTCGATTCGCGAGATCCTCGACGTACTCGTCGACGGCCGGCACGATGCCGCGCTGACCTCGACATGGAGTGAGCACGTCGAGACGTTTCTTCCGCGCGGAATTGCTGGACTGTTCTTCTTCGATGGTGAGCAAATCGAGGCGCTGGCCGACTTGGAACGTTCCCGCCAGGTGGTGAACACTGCCTTAGACGCCTTGCTCGGCCTTGACTTGGTTCAACGCCTGACGACAGATCTTGCGGTTCTGCGGCGACGCCACCGGTCACAGCAAATACCCGACGACCTGCGGCAGAGTCTGGAAGAACGGAAGCGAGCCGCAACAGCCCTGCGGCAGTCGGAGGAGGTTGCCTCGGCCGCTGTGGCGGCCGTTCGGGTTGACGTCGAGCGCGCAGAAAAGCGCTTGTTCGAGGCGACGGAAGCCTACCGGTCTGCCGGCGGTGACCTTCTTCAGCAACGCGACAGTGCCGAGGCCTCTGTTGCGATGCTTCGCAGTGAGCTCGAGCGGATCGAGGACGAGCTTCGTGACGAAGCCAGTGACCTCGCCCCACTGCTTCAAGTTGCGCCACAGCTGTCGGCACTCGCTGACCAAGCTCGTCGAGAGGCAGAAGCCGCTCGTAACCGCGGCGCGATCGGCCTAATGTCCGAACGAGACGAGCTCATCCTCGCCAAGCTTCGGGAAGGCAAGACTCGGGCTGGTCTGATTGATTCTGTGGAAAAGTTCCTGACCGAAGATCGCGAAACGCGACGGCGATCTGCTGATGAGGCAGCGATCGTGGGAGTCGGCGACGCAGCCTCGTTTGAAGCCCTCCAACACACAGCACTGCCCGCAGTAGAGCGCCGCTTACGAGGACTCATTCTGCGGCGCGCGGCGACACAGATTGAGCTGGAGCAAGCGGAGCGTTTGTTGGTGGCAATGCCAGACCCGGAGGCGTTGGCGCCGATAGCCAAGCAACGCGACGACGCAGCCGCCGAGCTGATCAGGGCGCAGGCCGCCCTCAAGCATGCCGAGGAACGTCAGGGGTCGGTACGGCAAGAGCGGGAACGGGCTGAAGCAGCACTCGATGCTGCACTTGACCGCGCGGCACATGCCAACCTTGCAGCCGAAGACGGACGACGACTGGTCGACCACGCGGATCGCGTCAAGGAAACGCTAGAGAAGCTCCGAATTGCGGCGACTCGCCGCCACTTGTCTCGCATCAGCGAGCTCATCCTCGAGGCGCTCAAGCGGTTACTGCGCAAGGAGTCCCTGATCGCCGCAGTCGCCATTGATCCCGAGACGTACACAGTGGAACTCGCTCGCACCGACGGCAGCCAGCTGCACGCGCAGCAGCTGTCGGCGGGCGAACGGCAGCTGCTGGCCGTTGCTCTCCTGTGGGGACTCGCCCGCGCAGCCGGCCAGCCACTTCCTGTGGTTGTCGACACGCCACTTGGCCGGCTGGACCGAACTCACAGAGAACACCTATTGGAGCGCTACTTTCCGCACGCCAGCCACCAGGTGGTCTTGTTATCGACGGACACCGAGATCGATGCTGAGGCCTTCGAGCGACTGCAGCGGCATGTGGGCCGTTCGTACCGCCTGACGTTCGACACCACAAGCAACGGCACAACAGTCGTGCCCGGCTACTTCTGGGAGTAGTACAGATGCCACTCGAACACATCCGGCTCACACAGACAGCTCGCGACCAGTTGATCACGTTGAAGCGCCGTACTGGCATCGCACATTGGAATGTGCTGTGCCGGTGGGCCTTCTGCCGTTCTCTCACGGAGCCGGCCAAGCCACCGGCTGTCAAGCTTCTGCTCGACAGCAACGTTGAGATGACTTGGCGGGTCTTCGCCGGGAGCTACGGCGACGAGCTGTGGGCATTGCTGCGGTACCGATGCCACACCGACGGGCTCGAACTCGACGATGAGACCTTGGCGCAGCAATTCCGGTTACACCTTCACCGCGGTATCGGGTATCTGGTCGGAGACCCGCGGGTGACAGACATTGCCGGCCTCACCAGGCTCGCCTTGGATGACTCAGCCGCATGATGCCGCAGGTTGCGAGACACAGGACGGCAATGTCTCGCACGGCCATGTCTCGTCCCATGGTCACCGTTCTATCTGACCGCCTGCTCGATCAATCGATGACCGTGTTTGACTACGGCTGCGGACGCGGCGGCGACGTTCGCAGCCTGCGGGACCTCGGATATGACGCGACTGGCTGGGATCCAGCGCACTATCCCGATGCAGCCCGCCGATCCGCTGATGTCGTCAATCTTGGCTACGTCATCAACGTCATCGAGAACCCGCTCGAACGGGCGACGACTCTGCGCTCCGCGTGGGCTCTAGCGCGCCGCTTGTTGGTCGTGTCCGCTCGTCTCGTCTGGGAGTCTCGCGACCTTGTCGGCTACCCGCTTAGCGACGGCGTCGTCACGCGAACCGGTACCTTCCAGAGGTTCTATCAGCAATCGGAACTCGCAGACTGGATCCGTGAGACCGTCAACGCCGAACCAGTCGCGGCAGCCCCCGGCATCTACTACGTCTTCAGGAATCCGTCCGACGAGCAGCAGTTCCTGGCACAGCGCGTATACACCTACCGGCCCCGGATGACGGTCGATCCACACGAGATCTTCGAGAAGCACACCGAGGAGCTCGCGCCACTCACCGCGTTCTTATCAGCCCATGGACGGCCGCCCAAGCCGGGTGAACTACTCCTCGACCAGGAAAGCCGAATCGCTGAGGCGTTGGGCAGCCTCACGCGCGCAACCCAATTGATCCGCCAGGTCACCGATGCGGAGTATTGGGAGCAGGTCCGTCGACAGCGTCGTGGCGAGCTGCTCATCTACGTAGCGCTGTCACGCTTCGGACGCCGTCCCCGATTCAGCCAGCTTGGCACAACGCTTGCCCAAGACATCCGCACACACTTCACGAGCTACAGGGAAGCGTGTCTGCAAGCAGATCGGCTACTGCACGCTGCCGGCGATCAGACGACGATCTACCTCTCCGCTCGAAGCTCGTCGGTCGGCAAACAAACCCCCACGTCGCTATATGTCCACCGCTCAGCGCTCGCCCAGCTACCACCACTCCTCCAGGTCTATGAAGGCTGCGCCCGCGTCCTCTGCGGTACGATCGACGAAGCCAACGTCATCAAGCTCTCTGTGACTGATCCTCAGGTGTCGTATCTGGTCTACCCGCGCTTCGATCGCGATGCACACCCCACGTTGGCCACTGCCATCACGGTGAATCTGCGGAAGCTCAGCGTCGACTGGCGGGACTACAGCAAGTCTGACAATCCGCCTCTGTTGCATCGCAAAGAGGAGTTCATCGGCCCAGAGAATCCTCGGCGTCAGCTGTACGAGAGACTTACCCGTTCCGAAGTCCGCGCTGGGCTGTACGAGACTCCAAGTTCGATTGGAACGCTCCAGGGCTGGCATAAAACACTGACCGCTGCACGGGTGAGGATAAAAGGCCACCGGCTATTCAGGGATTAGCCGTCGGCGCCTATTGAGGCTAGCTCCTTCTTGATGTCGACGTCCGCTAGCACATCAGCGAGATTTGCTATCATCTGTGCAATTGCGTCGGGGCGTTGCAAACTCTTCTTGATTGCAGTTTTGTCAGGATGCGTAGTCAGCCAAAATCGGATAGCTCGGAACACTCGACCCAGGATGAAGCGCGAAGTCCCATCATCCTCATCCCGGAGTCTGTCAATCAAGACACGCGCCCGCTGCCCACCAATCTCGTGATACCGCACTTTCAGAACCTGTGCAGCGAGAGCAGTCCCATGTGCGCAAACTAGCTTCCGCACTGGCCGCAGCGCATCAAGAGCCGTTGGAGAGTCGGGTTCAGCCGAGATCGGATGACCGAGCCCAGGCGCTAACCCTAAAAGCTCGTCAGTGTGGCTTGCGGTCATCAATCTGTCTATTTCGCGATATAGAGTGTCGGCCAACATGAAGACGTACGCGGAGACTCGAGTGTCGAAAGCCTCCTTCTCCAATTCCCCGAACATCGCTTCTTTGTCGACGATCGACTCAGCGGGTCGACCCTGGTAAGCCAGGTATCGTTGGCCGATGTTCTCCTTGGTCACATATGTCTTACCAAAGCTCGCCTGAGTTGCTTTGTCGAGCGAGTTCCATTCGCCCCTGCGACGCTCATAGAAGACTGGCGGCTCTATCATCCGGAAGTTTGCTTGCATTTCAAGGTGCCGTCGATCATTCGCCCGCAGATCGGCCGGCTTAACCGGGGACTGGCTATTGGTATACTCCGAGATTTGCACCAATGCGTCATGCCCAGCTTCGTCGCCTGTGACGGCGATTATTCGAGCCTGAACCGACACGTCGCCTGGCTTGAGATTCGCGCGCCTCTCGCGGAGGACCGATGATGTCTGCGCCCCATTAACTATCTGTGGATTCTTGGCCTTTAGCAGAGTCGCTTCATTGTCCGTGGCGAACTCGAAACTGTCAGCGACCAAAGTAATTCCGTTGTTGTAGAGCCAGAACGCCTCTCGCTCTTCGTCATTCCCTAGAGTCGCCAGCATGGCCTTATTAACTCGGTTTACTCGCTTGAGGTAGTAGCGAACATTACTGTGGAACAGTCGCGGACCATGCGCATCTACTGCATCAGCCAAGGATCGGCCGTCGAATGTAGCGACAGCTACCTTTGCGACCCCATCGAGAGAGATTGAGTGGCGCTCGAAATATTCATCATCTCCCGCCACGCGGAATGCAACTTCTGTATCCTTCAGATCTGTGATGAGATCATCTTCAAGCCTGATCTCGCTTAGGCGTGCGGTATCGTAGATTTCCACCGAAAAGCTGGAGCCAAGTTGCTCGACGGCCTTCGCGATTTCCGACTTAGTCTTTTCGGAGACCACGCCGGCAACAAAGTAGTCGAGTTCTACCGCAATGTCATCCAAGGAGGCCTGTTCGAGCTCAAGTCCAATTTTTGTCAGCTTATCTCGATGGGGGCCGTCCTCGATGGCGGCAGGGTTCTTCAGCAACAATGCAGCACGAAGAAGGGAATCGAGCACCCCCGGCTTCACAGCACCCGACAATGGGTTGTCAAGATACTTCGCCTGAACCAGATGGAAGACTCGGCTGTCACGATTGAGATACCAACCATCCAGTCCTGCATCGCCCTGTGTCAGCGTATCCGTCTGAACAAAGGCGTCATCGTCATCGACATCAAAAATAAAGTTGAGGCACCAGGCGGGAAAGGCCCGTCTTGCATCCGTGCCGTACCGATCCGCCCACCTCTCCACTTGCCCCTGCATCCACGGCACGAAGTCCGGACCTACTGGCATCTGTTCTCCCCTCTCGTTTGGTGCCCGCCCCGCGCGGTACGCGGGAAGCCGGCACTCGGCACACGCTACTCCGAGTAGTCGATGACGGACCAGAGGAGGGGCAGCGCCGAGCTCCGAGCGGCTCGGCAACGATCCGGGTGCCCGGCCCCCCTCTACAGATGTCGGCAGCCGAGGCGCCTGACTACAAGGCGTAGACGAGCGAGCAGTTCGGCGCTAGCCTGAAGCTCTATAACTGCACAGCCTGTTCCATCCACGGGCGCGACCCACCAGAAGGGGGTCGCCTCCAGACAGTGAGGAACCACCATGATCAGTGAACCTGTATTAGCTGCGGTGACGACGCTGCAGCAGCTGGCTCTGAGGAGCTATGACGGCTACGACCTCGACCGCGTTGATCGTGCACTGGACGAGTTGCTCCGTAGCCCGAGTAAGACGGCACCCGCCGCGTTTCAGCGGCGCAGCGCACTCGCGAACGCGGCGAAGGTACTCCAGACTCGGCGAGCGCTCGCTCCGGGCATTGTCATCGACCCGTCAGATGGGGACGCCTCGGACCCGTCGTCGTCCGACGGTGCGATCGATGAGTTGGATATCCGCCTGTGGCTCGAGACGACGCCCGCTCTGACCGCTGACCAGCGGGATCTGCTGCGCGCACTCGCCGATGGGGCGGACGCGGAGTCTCTGGCCCAGCTTCACGGGATCCCGGTCCAGCGCGTGCGCGAACGCATTTCTCGGGCGCGCCGCGTGGGCTGGGCTGCGTATCAGCGGGAGGTCGGCCAGTGACCAGCCGGCGTTACCGGCTGTCTCCGTGGCTTATCCGAGTGATCATCCCGCCGGCAACACTCGGCGCCTACGTTCTGTGGGACGACTCGGCGCCCATCTACGTTGGACGCAGCGACACCGACTTGCGCCGACGACTGATCAGCCACGCGATCCGCGGTCGGGTCGGTATTTCAGCTACGACGTCGTCTCTTCACTGGAGGCAGCTTTCGATCTGGAGTGCAGCCTGTATCACGCACTTGTCGGGGAAACGATCAACGTCCTACATCCCGCACGAACGAGATGGTGGTCCGGGGACTGTTCATTCTGCGCGCGCAGCCTCTTCGCGGCGCGACGTGAGCGTCTCAGCTAACCACAGGTAGACCCCCCATATCACCCGGGATGCACAGGGCACCCCAGGTAGAGCGAGAGGAAAGTAAAGTGACGAGTCCACAATTCGTAGTTCCCACTGACGGACAGCAGTCGGCTCCGCGTGCTGCCCTGATCGAGGTCGACCGAGCGTTGGAGAGCATGCGCGACGCCGGCTTTGACCTGATGGCCGCTGTCGGTGAACCTATCGACAACTCAATCGAGGCCAGCGCCTCGATCATTCGGGTATCCCCCAAGTACTCCAAGAACAAGCAGCATGTCACCGACATCGCGTTCGCGGACAACGGGCGCGGCATCGAAATGCATGTGCTGCCGAGCATCCTGAAGATGGGCTACTCGACGAGATACGGGCAGCGCAAGGGCCTTGGACGCTTCGGCGTCGGCCTGAAGCTGGCCGGACTCAGCGTCGGCACTCGAATCGAGGTCTTCACGAGGCCGGCTGGTAAGGACTCGATCTATCATGCCTTCCTCGACCTGGAACTGATCAAGAACGGCGGCCAGGAGTTCATCGAAGCGACCGAAGTCGACGCCTGGCCTGGCGAATTCGCCGCTCTGATGGCAGACGACAAAGGCGTTCCGTTCGAGCACGGCACGCTCGTTCTGTGGCGCAACATCGACCGTCTGTCGAGTGGCGGCACGTACGGGACATCGCTCGAGACCAAGATCTCCGATCTTCGCAAGTTCATCGCGCGGGTCTACCGCCAGTTCCTCGACAACGGCCTCGTGATTGAACTCGAGGATAAGAAGACCACCCTGCACGATCCTCTGTTCCTGATGGACAACCCGCGGGTGCTGAAGCGCTATCGCGGTCTCAAGGAGGATGAGATCCGGGGACGCGTCGTCGATAAAGGTGACATCGTGATCGACGGGCAAACTGTCAGCGTCATCGTCACCCTGGTCCCTGAGGTGTTTCGTCCGGAGTCCGGTGCTGGTGGCGATCGGGACATCGACGGGAAGGACATTCGCGAGTTCCAGATCAACAAGGAAAATGCGGGACGCATCAGCATGATGCGCAATGGTCGCGAGATCTACTACGACCTCGTGCCGCGCATGCTTCCAGCCGGCGTCGACAAGATCGACCGGTACATCGGCATCGAGGTGTCCTTCCCGGCTGAACTTGACGAGTACTTCCAGGTGCGCCACGTGAAGCGCGGTGCCGAACCGGTCAGCAAGCTGCGGAGTGAGCTGCGGGAGTGGCTGGAACGTCCGGTCAAGAACGCGCGTGATGAGATCCGGCATCACTGGCGTCAGGTCTCGGTGACGAAGCAGGATCCGGACGGGCGCACCGGTGATGTCATCGATGCCGTGGAGCGATCGGAGCGGACCGCCCCCAAGGGGCAGGCCGGCCTCGATGTGACCTCCGAGCAGCAAGAGGTCATGATCAACGAGCTGCTCGAGGACCTTGAGATCGATGAGGAGACGGACGCCGAGAAGGCTGAGCGGATCCGGACGCAGATCAACGAGAAGCCCATGACACTCGTGGATGGCGCCTGGCCGGGGAAGGAACTGCTCGAGATCACCCACTTCAACGGCAAGGCCGTCGTACGGGTGAACCACCGGCACCCCTTCATTCGCGACATCTACGATCCCTTGCGGGAAGCAGCCGCAAAGCTGCCGGGAGAACAAGACAGCGGCGAGATGTTCGACTTGATCCGCAAGGCATCTAACGGTCTGGATGTTTTGTTCCTTGCTTATGCGAAGGCCGAGAACCTGCATCACGACCCATCCGTCTTCGATGACCTTCGCAGCTACTGGGGCCAGCACGCGCAGGCGTACATGAAGGAGCTTGCGAAGACCGAAGAATAGCTAAATGCGCGAGGCAGTGAGCGTTACGGGTATCCAGCCGACAAGCTGGCCCGGCTCACTGCCTCGTACTGCATCTATCACCCACCAAGGCGATTGAGCAGAGGTCCCTACACTCAAACAACAAAGACGCGCAGCGCCATCTTCAGAAGCTCCGATTCCCTCGCGCTAACCTCCGTGATGGTCCAGGTTTTATTCTTGACCAGAGCAGCAGTCATGCTGACGGTGCTAAGCGAGTAATCCGGAACCTTTTTGGGGAACGGTTTGTTAGCTGCAGCGACGTTGTCGGATTGGCCAAAAAAAGTCAGGTTTCCCAGCGTATGCTTGACTGGTTCGAGCGTGTTATCCCTATCAACACCAATTGCATTTTGGGGATAGATGTGCTCTAGCGTTGCATCGTCAACATCGATGACCTTACTCGTTGTTGGCTTTGGATTTGCGTTCGGAGTAGACGCCCCCGTTTTGTGCCACCATTGCCAATGATCCTCCAGCGTAGTCAAGAACTCGCGGATGTTAGCTCGTTGGCTCGAGTTGCTGTAGCGCAGATTTTCGGCAAGCAGCTGCCCGAATAGATCATCGCCAGCGTGCTTCGAGATCAATGCTCGAAGATTCAACCGAAGATCTTTTAGCGAGTACGCTGCTTTACTTGTCGCGGCGCGCATTAGGTGAGCCTGACGATAATACACGCTTGCTGGGCGACTGGCGTGTCCGTTGCAAATAATCTTGTAGCGAAAAGCGAAGATCTCCAGCATGTAGACAAGCTCCGCGAATTTAGCTTCGGACAAGCACCGGGCACCGGCTAGGAGCACAGGCAACGCCAACTCGTGCTTTAGTGTCAAGATCAGGCGTTTGAGACGATCCACTTGCCAGATACGAACCTTGTTCGGGCTGCCAGGTGGTCGGTCGTATGGCCAGGTACCATCGATGAGCTTCAAGAAAACGGCGAGCTCGTCGCGGAAGATCTCAACCGTTCGTACGATCTTCAAGGCATCTGCAGACGTTCCCGGGGGTGCGGGCGGAAAGAACTCTTTCTCTGTTGCCTCAAACAGATCCCCCTTCGCCCTGTCTCCTGTCCACGAGGGATACAACGCACGAAAGAAGGCCTCCACATCTTTCGCGGGTGCCCCGAGCATCTCATCCCAAAGCTTTGCAACCTCTTCGTGCTCAATTGGGTAGGATTCAAGCAGTTCGAGACTGCGACTCCGCAATAGGTCAGAGTCTGACAGTGACTCGCCCCGATGATTCAGCACCGAAAACAAGCGATATGCCTGACTTCGCTCCTTGGAAACGATGTGGATTAGGTGGGCGTCCTGAACGATCGCCTGCCGCAACCGAAACAGGCGGGTAACCCGTGCATCAAGCGACCCGGTTGAGCCCACGAACCGCCAGGTCATCTCCAATAGCGCCGCGCGCGCGTCAGTTAGCAAGCGATGACTTTCCCGAGTACAAGCGGGCTTGGGAGCTGACATCACAAGGGCTTGGAAGATATCGTCATCGGCCAACGACAGCGTCATCCTTGGCCGGACTCTCGTCTTACCGGCGGCGACGTCCGCGTCCTTCCATGTCATATACGTGCCAAGGGTGTCCTTTCGCACCGTCTCTGCACGCTTGGCGACCGCGGGATTCGACTTCTTGCTTCGTCGTTCAAGATCCTGCGCAACTTCGACGACACACGACAATGCGAGCATGAACGTCGCTAGTCGCTGCTGTCCGTCAACGACCTCGTAACTCAAGGGGCGAACCTTCTGGTTGTCCGTCAGTTCAATACAGACGACACCACCGAAGAAGTGACTCGGCGACCCAGCGGAGTTGTCGAGCATGCCTTCGATATCTCTAACGAAGTATCCGACTGCCTCATCCTCCCAGGCATACGCTCGCTGGTAGCGCGGCACGGCAAAGGGAAACCGTTCCTCAAGTACCGACCCGACCGTAAGACTCTTCGCCTCCACTGAAGCAGCTCCGTGCGGCAATCCTCTCACCCTTCCTGGTCATCTGATCACCCTAGTGCAGACGAGCGGGCGATGTGCAGCTCATGTTTTATAGCAATTCGGCGACGGCCTGGCTTGCAGGGCGACGGCGGGACGGATCTGATTCGAGGACGCTGCCGCCACAGATCTCGGGCGGGCAAGGCCGCCGGGCTGATGCCGTGGATTTCGAACACCGCGCGGGAGGCCGGTCCTCGACCGACGGTCGCCCTACAGCCGCGAGATCTCCCCCGACAGCTCGCCACTCAGCTCGCGGTTGCCGTCGCAGGTCCTCCACCTGGCGACGACGTGCGCCCTATTCACATGACGTTCGGCCCACGAATGTGGTGTAGTCGGTCGATGGGCAAGCCACACGAGCTAGTCAAGGCGAGGAGTACGCCTGTCGGATCGCGTGTTCGGCACTCGGCGCGGAGTAACGACCCACGAGACGTCAATGGTCGACAGGGCGCAGTGGAGGCGTATCTGACCTTCCCCGATGGCCGTCAGGCAGCGTTTGAGGTCACGACCCTGGCTGATCCGAGCGACATGCAGCTCGACAGTCTGCTGGCGCGCGACAACTACTCCTGGGCATTACCGGGTGAGTGGTGGTGGTCGTTCGCCAACGGAGATGTACGAGATCTCCCGCGTCTGCGGGCATGCTTTGAACGAGTCGTGTTGACGTGTGAACGATACTGGGTGATGCGCCCAACGGACCTGCCCCGCCTCGTTCGACAAGGCGATGCCGACCTCGAGTGGTTATGGAGGGAGGCGAGCGTCACGATGACCGGGCACCCTGACGTACCGGTGCTCGACGGGGAGCAGGTGCGGCACGCATCGATCACGCCGCGTGGTGGTGGCGGAAGTGTGGACGAGGCGCTCATCGGATTGGCGACCGAGCTAAACGAACCATTCCGGACATCGCCAGTTCGCGAGCGCTTCAACAAGCTGCTGAGGCATCAGGCCGACGAACGACACCTGTTCCTGGCTGTTCACGAGCAATCGCTGCCGTTTGCCGTCTTCTACGGGCTCGCGTTTGGGAGTGAGCTGCCGCCGGACCCACTGCCGGTCCCAGACGGCATCTCAGCTCTATGGTTGGCGCCCGCCTACAGCAGTCGTCTGCTCCTGTGGCGATCCGGCGAGTGGTGTCAGGTCGAACCCTACGACGCCACTCAGGCGCTCGGCGGGCCTGCGGATGTGCGTCAGTAGAGGATCACACAGAGTCCGCACCGGCGCGCCGACGCTCATTGGTCCTCCTTGTTGGAACGCCGTCGTGCCTTGATGCGCTTCACGATCTCGGCTCGCGAGGTGTCCACTCCCCTGGATCGCAGCCGCCGGCCGATCGTCTGCCTGGTCATGCCGAACCGCTCTGTCAGCTCCATCATCAAGGCACCGGCCTCGTATGCGTCGACCAGTGCATCGAGCTCGGTCTCCGAAAGCTGCCGTGCGGTCCGAGGGCGCCACGCGGAGTGACATCAGGGAACGGAGTGACATCAGGGAACACAGCGTCCAGCTTCCAGTCCTCCGCGAGCTCAAGCAGGCGTTGCGCCTCAAACGGCGCGTTCAAAAGCGATCCACTTAGGGGCACCTACCAGCGTCTGACCTGGGATAGACAGACAGTTTCCAGGCTCAGGCGCAGTCTCCTGGCAAGTATCCAAGAGGCTGGACACACAGTTCCGGGAGATCCGTATCGGAGATCCGACCCCGAGGAGACCGAAGCATGACCACCGTTCCTAGCCGCGCGCGCACCGGCCCGCCCGCAGCTTGCGGGCCGCGTCGAGAAGCGCCTCCCCCTCGGTGACAAGGACGTCCTGGCACTCAAGCGCTGGCTGAACCACCGCGCCAGGCACCGGCGCATCCGCAGCGCCGACCAGGGCGCACTGTAGATCGCCGACAAGACCGGCGCAGCACTCAAGGGCGATGGTATCTACCAGATGTTGCGTCGTCGCGCGGTCCAGGCTGGGTACGCGCCTGAGGCCGTTCGCCCGCAGCTGTTCCGGCACACCATGGCCCATGAGGCCCTAGCGTCCGGCCGGTCTGAGGCTCAGGTCATGGCCGTAGCCGGTCGGATCCCTCCATGGTGGACCGCTATGGGGGCCAGCATGGCGAACAGTCAGCCGCCCTACAGGCGCGCTACAGTCGGCGGTACCAGGGGGTGATGTCCACCCAAGGCGGGCACTGCCCACAGTAGCCCCGCAAGGGTTGGGGGACCCGCGAGCCGAAGTATTAGCGCCCCCCGGCCAGGCATTTCTGCGCGTCGGTTGTTATTGACGCTCAACTTTGACGTGATTTGTTGCTCTCGGCATCGTTCGATGGGCTGTCCTCCGGGTCGTCGGACCACTCGTCCCACCTGAATGGCTCGGTGTCAACCATGGTCGGGACCTCGACCACCTTCCACTCAACCCCGCTCGGACGCTGGCCGGTCCGCTGGAACTCCGCCGCTGCCGCTCGCGCCTCGGTGACACTGACCGCGCTGCCGGTGTCCATCGTGGTCGGGACGGTGCCGAAGTCGAACTCCGACTCCTGCGGTGACTCAAGCGTGCCGACCGAGTGGTAGACATCCCCATCGTCGCTGCCCTCGATGAAGCGCAGCGAACTGAACTCACGGCCCAACCCGATGAGCAGGGCGTCATGGTCGGGTGACACCAGCTCGAGCCAGGTCGGGCGAGCCAGCGAGGCTACATGATCGAGCAGCGCCGTCAGTTCGGTCTCCGAGGTGACCTGGACGGTCTCGTAGTCGTAGGTGCCTTTCAGAACGGTGCTCATTCCAACCCCTCTCCGGTTCCCCGGTAGACCTTATGGCCTCCGGGCCAGTACACAGTGAGTTTCGATCCCTCCGGGAGTTGCGAGGGTAGGGTCTCGTCACAGCCGTACTGCCCTGGGCACGGCTTGTTGTTCAAGTACAAAGTCGCCTCACGGGGTGCCCCGGCGCGCCGCATCAGTGCCGCCGCGTGTCCCTCAACGTGGTCCCCTGCGACTTGCAGCTTGGCTATCCGACCGGTCAGCCCTGGGCTCCCTCGGCCCGGTCCCTTCTGCCCGCTGACTAGGTGGATCGGTCCCCGGCCGTCGGTCCGGGACAGGATGCCGGAGGTCGGCCCCCTCCCACCTGGCCGCTCGGGTAACCGGTCGAACAGCTTCTGATCGAACGGGGCCGGTGTCGGCTCGCTCGATCCACATACCGGGTCTCGGGACGGGCCGGTGCCGGACACGATGCGAGCACCGCTGACCATCTGCTCGGCCCACTGCCTGGCCATCGGAGGTGTGACTGAGGCCAGGTGCGCTGCTCGCTCGCAGGCTTGCGCGGCGGCGTCCAGTTGCAGCGCTGCCGTCCTGGCGGACGAGTTGGCGCTCCCGAAGGCCGCGATCATGCCCGCGTTCTCGCGGCACTTCGCAGCCAGCCGCTGGAGGTGCGCCGCGAGGTTGGGCATCTGGTCCAGGCATTCGACCAGCGCTGTAGCCACCCGCTGGAGGTCGGACGGCATGAGGTTTAGATCTGGTTGGCGTAGTTCGCGCAGCCGGCCGATGCGATCTGGAGTGCTTCGATGGCCTGGCCTACGGCTTTGCCGGCGGCGTCCAGCACTTCGCTGATCTGCCGGTCCGCTCCGGTTGCGGACCCGGCGATCAGGGCTTGGACCTGCTGGCTGCTCTGGCCGAACTTGTTCTGGAAGCTGCCCAGGCCACCGGCCGCCTGGTTGGCTTCCATCGCGACGAGGTGTAACTGTTCCTTCAACCGAGTGATGTCCGACATTTCTTGTCCTTACTGCTAGGGGCGGATGGAACAGCAGGCGGGCGCAGGTATCAGGGGAACCACCACTACGCCCGCCCGCTGGTCGTACGACGGAACCGGCACCGCGCGGCGACACTCCGAGCCAGAGGTTGGGTGCGGTCCCGTCAGACCGTGGGAGTCAGTCGCGAGGGTCGTACGGTCGCGAGGCTGGGTAGGCCAACTCGTGTACGCTCAGCCGCTCGCAGCGCAACCGGCGTCCGGGTAAGCCGCGGGTGCGCAGCCGGATCACGTTCGCGTACTGCTCAGCCAGCACGGCCGGAGCGATGTGCTCCTCAATCAGGTGCTCGCCCAACCACAGCTGAACCCGCCACTGCTCCCCCTGGCTCATTGGTTGCTCGGCACCACCGGCTCGACACCGTTACCGATCTCGTCGCCCGCCAGGTCACGTTCACCGCGCAGGTACGGGCCGAACGCCCAGCGATGCTCAACAGGGCAGCGCGCCAGGTACTCCGCGATCTCGTCCTCGGACAGGGCATGCTGGGTGCGGAGCACCTGGTCCCTGTTCATCGCTGTTTGCGTCATAGCCGTGACGCTAAGGCACAGATTTGAGACGAAGTTTCCTCAGCGGAAACCCAGTCGGATACCGTTAACTGCATGGACAACGACCTGGCGAACCTGGGGCAGGAGATCCGCCGTCTGCGCAAATGGCGGAACATGACACTGGATGCCCTCGCTGGCCAGGCGGGCATCACCAAGGGCTACCTGTCCAAAATCGAGAACGGCAACGCGAATCTCGAACGCCGCAAGACGATCAAGGCCATCGCGGATGCGCTCCGGGTGAGCGTGGCCGACCTGACCGGCGACCACTTCATCGCCGACCGGGCCAACAGCGACGCACATGCCGCAATCCCGGACATTCGGATCGCCCTGATGTCCACCACTCTCGAGTTGCCCTATGGGGAGTCGAAGCGAACCATCGATGAGCTCGCCCTAGAGACTCAGCGCCTGGCCGAGGCACGGATCAACTGTCAGGACTCGCTGGTCGGCCATGCGCTGCCACCCCTGCTGCTGGATCTGCACGCGACCGCCACGGCCAAAAGCAACGACCGGCTACCGGCCCTTCAGTCGCTGGTTCAGGCCACCAACTCGACGGCCCAATTCCTGAAGAACCTAGGTGCCGTCGATCTGGCCTGGGTCGCCGCCGAGCGGGGCCACCAGGCCGCACAGATCCTCGAAGATCCGGTGTACATCGCCGCCGCCGACTATGCCCGCGCACAGGCGCTGATCGGGCTCGGCGCGTACGACCGTGCCGACGCGATCGCCCGAAACGCCGTCTCGCTGCTGACCCCGGACAGCGTGGCCGCAACCGAGGTCTACGGCATGAACGTACTCGTGACCGCGTTCTGCTCGGAGATGGCAGGCGAGGACCCGGAGTCGGCCCTGCGAGAAGCCGAGGAGTCCGCGGAGCGGATCGTGCCCGAGAACGCCTTCTGGCTGAACTTCTCCCGCGCCAACGTCAACCTGTGGCGGCTGGGCATCGCTCTCGAAGCTGGGGACCACGTGAAGGCCGCTGAGGTAGCTGCTGAGGTCCCGTTGGCCGACATCCCCTCCAAGACCCGCCGACTGCGGTTCCTCATCGACCATGCCCGCGCGCTGCACGGTCTGCGCGGTCGAGACGATGAGGTAACCCACCTGCTGGCCAAGGCCGAGAAGCTGGGCGCGACCCGGACCCGGCACAACCTCTGGGCGCGCGAGATCGTGAGCGAGATGGTGCTCCGGGCCCGCCGCGATGCAGGCGGCCGGGAACTGCGCGGACTCGCTGACCGGATGGGCTTGCTGTCCGCTCTCTGACCGACGACGGCCCCGGCGCTCATATACCGGGCCGTCGCACGGGGGCTACGGGGCGGCGTGACCGTGACCTGACGGATGGCCTTGGCCGGGTTCGGGACACCGACCCCGAACTGTCCGAGGTCCGCAACGCGATGCTGTCGCGGCCATAGGCGGGCGCGTAGTCGCGGCTGGGGGTGATGGTGAAGTCCTCCGCGACCACCCAGAACGCTTCGGTCCAGTCGGAGATCAGCGCCTCACCAGCGGCCAGCGACGGGACGGCCACCACGTCGAGGCCGTTGTACGGCTGTGCGACTGGATACGGCGGCTCGTTCTTCCTCCAACTGAATACGATCGCCTCGGCACAAGGCGCCTCGCACTGGCGCGCCGCTGAACCTGTGGCCGACGGAGCGACTGTTATCGGGAGGCGTGGACGTTGCCGACCATCCAGAGCGGGCCGTCGCCGGCGCAGTCCTGCCCTGTCCAGGTGTCCTTGAAGCCGTCGGCGCCACCACCGCCGATGGTGAGGGGTACGCCGGACTGGGCGACAACCTTGTTCGTGCCGTCAAGGATTTCGAAGGACTTTGCATCGCCCTTGACGGTGTATCCGTGGGGCCACACGAGTGTCAGCGCGGTATCACCCGGGCTTGCCCGAACGCATCCGTTCGCGTCGACGGCCAACGTGGCTTGGAGGGCGGCCTCCATTCCACTGGGACTGTCTGAATCAGACGTCACGATCCGAGGGGGAACCTCGGCCGTTCTCGGTCCGTTTGCAGCCGGCGATTGTCCGTTGCCCGGGAGAACGGCCCATGCCGTGCCCGCGATCGCAGCCGCGGCGATCGCCAGACCCGCGGCTGCGAATCGTCGGCTCCGGATTCGCCGGCGCCGGATGCGGTCGGCGACGGCGTCCTCGGCGAGGTCAACGGCGTTGCTACCTTCGGCGGCCGCGGCGCGGAGCAGGTCTCGTAGGTCGTTCCCGGTCATCGGGCACTCTCCTCGTTGATGGTGAGCTGCATCGCGAGCTTGGCCCTGGCGTCGGCCAGGTGACGTTTCACGGTGCCCTCGGCGCAGCCGAGTTCGTCGGCGACCTCGACGACGCTCAGGTCTTCGTAATAGCGCAAGACGACACAGGCCCGCTGCTTTGGCGAAAGCGTTGCCAGCGCTCTTCGGACTTCGTCCGCCACCACGATCCGGTCGTCGTCGTGGTGCGGCAAATCGATCAGCCGGTGGCGGGTCGCGTGCCACCGCTTGAGTCGCCGGCGGCTGTCGACGTACTGGTTCAGCGTCGCGCGGCGGACATAGGCCTCGAGCTGGTCGATGTCCTCGCCGATCCGGCCGCGGCCGAACACACGCGTGAGCGCTTCCTGGACCAGGTCCGCGGCTGTCGTTGGGTCGCCGGTCAGCAGATAGGCATAACTACGCAGCGCGCCGCCCCGCGTAGCCAGCAACGCTCGGAACGCTCGCTCCCAGTCCGCCATCCGCGCCACCGTCCTTACTCTCACTGACCTAGACGAACAAGTAGGCCGCGACGTTGGGGTCTGCGGGAACAATTCTCGGACTGACCCGCCCGGGGACCTACGCTCCGCATCGGCCGTGGTTCGACCTCGCCATCGCCGCCCTCATCCCGTCTCCGCAGCTGGACGTTGCCGACACGGACCCTGACGCCAGGCCTATTCGCTGCCGCGGCAGCTGGCGAACCCGGAGGAGTTCGCATCCCTGATCGAGCGTTGGATAGCGGTCGCGAAAGGGAACCTCGCGCCGCCGAGACGATCGCCTCGCTCGCGAACACGCTGCTTGTCGAGTGGCAGGTCTCACCGGCGTCGCCTGGCTCGAGGCCATCATCGACGGTCGTCCCGCCGCTCTCAGCAACCGGCTCTACCTGGTCACGGGCTGGCTGCGCGACCTGCGTGGCTTGGGCACGATCACGGGGCCAGTCGTTGCCCGGTTCAACCGGATCGTCGACGGCCTTGCGGCGGGCGGGGAACACCTTGCAGTCGAGCTGCAACGCATGGATGAGTGACGGCATTTCCGCCATCGCGCCCGTGCTGGCCGAGGCCGCCGAGCTGCTTTGCGGCATGGCGCTGTTCGTCGAGGGCGGCGAGTTCGCCGACCCGCCTCGCTTGAGCGCCTGTTCGCGGACCGACTGGCCCGCTCGCTCTAGAGCTACCGCGACGCCCGTCGCGGTAGGTCATGTCTCTCAGGGTTTGAGGGCGCGGGTGGCGTAGTAGCCGGGCAGCCAGCCTGCGGTGGCGTCGGAATGGTGCGGGGCCTCGTCGAACCCGGTGATCACGAAGCCGGCGGCGAGCTGCCCGCCGATCTGATCGGCCATCGTGTGGCTGTACTCCAGCGGCGCGTCGGCTCCCCACAGCCGCTCGCGCTCCTCGGCGGGGACGTGCGTCAGGTCGCTGTACGGCAGGCGGTGGCGAACGACCAGCTCGCCCGGGTGTCCATGGCCTCGTGGTCGAACAGGTACACGTCAGGGTTGAGGAAGCCGCACAGCAGCGCGCCGCCCGGCCGCAGCACCCGGAAGCACTCGCGCCACACGGGTGCGAGCTCGGGAACGAACAGGTTCGAGACCGGGTTGAAGACGAGGTCGAACGAGGAGTCGCCGAACTCCGACAGGTCGCGCATGTCGCCCAGTACCGTACGCAGCTCCAGACCCTCGCGCTCCGCGACCATCTGATCCTGGGCGAGCTGACGCGGCGAGTTGTCGAAGACCGTGACCCGCGCGCCGGCCGCGGCGAGCGTCGGGCCTTGCTGCCCACCGCCCGAGGCCAGGCAGAGAATGTCTACATCGGACAGGTCGGCGGGGAACCACGCCCGGTCGACCGGGCGGTACCCGATGAGCACGACGGACCAGTCACCGGCGCGTGCCCGCGCGACGGTCTCGGGAGTGACCGGGCGCGACCACTCGTTGCCGCTCTCGACCTGAAGGTCCCACGCCGCGCGGTTGTGCGCTACCGGATCAACGCTCACGGGCATACGGTAGCGCCCCGGCGACGATCGCCGCCGGGGCGCATCCTTCAGCTTCTCTCCAGCCCTGGTTGCTGTCTGCAGGTCGCGACATTGACCGGGCAGCCGTTTCCGGTGCCCGCCGCGTCCAGGCACATCTACCCGCGGGCGGTGCGCCACTGCAGTGCGTAGCGACGTTCAGCCGGTGTGGATCGAGGCGCCTCATTAGTGCCGCGATTCGCGGTTACGGGGGCTGTCAAGGGGTACCGCTGGCGAAGCGACCTCGATGAAGGAGACTCTGATGGCTCGCAACACACTGGCTCGCTCGATGCACGACGTGGGGCTCGCCGCCTGGTTCGGCGGGACCCTGGCAAACGCGGTCGCTCTGAATGCCGCGGCAGCACAAGCCGACAGCCCTGGCAGTACAGGCGCTGTCGCCAACGTGGGGTGGGACCGGTGGACGCCGGTCAACGCTGCTGCCATTGGCTCCCACCTGGTCGGGTCCGCGGTCCAGCTTGCGGGGGACGCCCCGCGGGTAGCGGGCCAGCGGGGCGTCGGCTCCATGGTGCTGGTCAAGACCGCGCTGACGGTGGTCGCGCTTGGAGCGACCGCCTACAGCCGCGCACTGGGGAAGAAGGTTTCGGCAAAGACAGACGTACCGGCGGAGTCGGGCACCGAACCGGCACCGACCACACCGGATGACGTCGCGGCAGCCCAACGTCGGCTGGCGATGCTGCAGTGGGCAGTTCCCGCTGTCACTGGTGCCCTGGTCGTCGTCAGCGCCTTTGCCGGCGAACAACAACGTGCAAGCGAGGTCCACAAGGGATTCCTGCGCCGCATCCTCGCCTGATTGTCTACGTGGTCGACGTCTCGGCGGCTCTCTTGATCGAGGCGGCCTCCGTCTCGACGTACTGTTTGGTCAGCGAGCGCGTCAGCAGCCAGCCGACCCCTGACAGCGGACCCGACACGGTCAGTGCGAGGGTGAGCCGGCTCCCGTCGAAGTGCGGCTCGACGACGTGCGCGGCGGTGACCGTGACGCCGGGGGAACTCGACTCCCAGATGTACGACGACCCTTCGGCCAGCTCGGTGACCGTCCACACCGCTGTGGGCAGCCGGGGCTGGCGCAACCGGACTCGAGAGCCGACCGCCAGCGGTCCGCCGTCGAGACGCTCCACGGCATCGACCGTCGGGATCAGTTCGGGCCAGCGTTCGACATCGATAACCATCGCCCAGACCCGCTCCGGCCGGGCCGCGATGGTGACGGTGTGCTGCAGGCCCGCCATGCGCTGAGTGTACGACGGTGCCCGCCAGCTCGAGGCCACGGAACCCGGCGACCGACCGGGCTACGTGCGGCGGAAGATGAGGAGTTCGGTTCGGCCCCCGCTGAGGGGGACGAAGCGGTTGCCTACCAGGTCTAGGTCGCGTTGCCTCAGGAAGTTGGTGAGCCAGGCTCGGGGGGCGACGGAGTAGATCGTCATGCGGTGGGGCTCGCTCAGCCAGACCTTTGTCGTGGCGTCGTCCAGGCAGTCGTCGGTGATGAGATCGAACGCGGCGGTGCCGCCCGGGCGGACGACGCGCGCCATCTCGTCGAGGTAGCCCAAGGCCGTGACGAACGGGATGTAGCCAAGCAGTTTGTGCGTGTGCACGAGATCGACCGAGGCTGACGGAGTGGATGCGAGGGTGTGACCGTCCGCAGGCTGAAAGGTCAGGCCGGGCAGTGCGCCGCGCAGGTACTTGATCCAGTCCGGCGCGGTCTCGTACACCTCGTAACTGCTCGGGTGCAGCGCCGACATGACCCGCGTCGAGTACCGGCCCGAGCCTGGGCCGATCTCGCAGACACGGTCCACGGTGTCCTCGGACAGGCCGCCGAGCGAGAGCATGGCGTCCACCGTCTCCGCCGTGGCCCCCGGCTCAGCGCTGTAGCTGTCGAGGAAGTCGCCGACCGACTTGCCGGCCCGCTCGGCTTGCCGGATCGTCCAGCGGGCCGGCAGGAACGGACTGATCGCCGGATCCGTGCTGTGACCGCGAACGATTTGGAAGCCGGCGTGACGTAGCGTTCTGTTGACCGCGACCTGGATGAGATGCCGAACAGACATGGTTGCCCCCATGGATGAAAGGGAGCAAGTGCCCGATACGGCGCCATTCATGCCCGAGGCAAGATCTGAATTTCACGCGTACGGCGTATTCGTCCGCCGGCGCTACTAGCTGCGGTGAAGTCGTCGCGGTATGGACTCAAATCGCCTTGTTTTATGAGGGTTCTGACGTTTCATGCACGCGTCGCAACGCGGTGTTGCAATAGGCGAGCGCAGCGTCGCCGACCCGCGTCACTGCGGCTGGCCGGCTATGACTGGGGTGGGTAGCAGGAGGAAGTCGGCGTCGGCGTACCCGGCCTTGACTGCCGGATCGCCGGCGCGCAGTTCCGCCAGCTCGTCGGCCTCGGCCGAGACGACCGCGAAGCCCCAGCTGCGCTCGGGGTCGGCGACCGGCGAGAACACCAGCACGCGCCCGGCGTCGAGGTGGCCGGTCCAGTAGGTGAAGTGCTCCATCATGGCCGCGCTCTCCTCGGCGGTCATCGTGGCCGCGAAGTCGGGGCGGTGCGGCAGCAGCCGGTAGAGGTACCAGGTCACCATGACGTCACCAGTCCTTCCCCGGTCTCGACGACCGACTTCAGGCCGCTCAGGATGAAGGTCCAGCCCTTGATGGACTCCGCGGTCAGTGGCGAGTTCTCGAGCTGGTCGTGAGTGACGGTGAGCCGGCAGTAGTCGCCCTGCCTGGGCGCGTCGGTGTCGCTCATCGGCTCGATCGTCCAGGTGACGCGGCTCGGTGGTTCGGTAGCCATCTCCGGGTCGTACAGACTGCGCCAGGTGTGCGACAACAGCTTCGGTGGGTCGGACTGCAGGATCTCGTTGTCGCCCCACAGGTCGCCGTCCGGGCCGACCGTGCGCAGCCGGGCGCCGGTCTCCCAGGTGCTCTCGGCCCGGCCGCCGTGGAAGTACTTCACGCGGAACTCGTTGGACGTGATCGCCGCCCAGATCTGTTCCGGCGTCGAACGGATGTAGATCTCGAAGATCTGCGTTCCCTCGGTCATGAGGACTCCAGTTGCTGTTTGAGGTCGCTGAGCGCGGCGACCCGGACTTCGGTGTAGCGAGAGATCCAGCGATCGTGGATCAGGCGGATCGGGACAGGGTTCAGGTGGTGCCGTTTGTTCCGTCCGTCTTTGACGGCCGTCACCAGACCAGCCTCGACGAGAACCTTCAGATGCTTCATCACCCCGAACCGCGTCATGTCGGCCTGGGTCGCGACCACGGCCTCGAGCTCGCCGAGGGTGAGCCCGTCGCGATCCCGCAACGCGTCCAGAAGCAACCTGCGGGTGCCATCCGCGAGTGCCTTGAACACCAGGTCGTCCTGCATACCTGAAAAATAGGTGACCATTTAGTCACCTGTCAATGGCGAGCTGCACAAGCCGTGTCAAACGCGGGTACGTCGGCTCGCAGCAAGTCGGATCACGTCCCGGTGCCGCCGCCTACCATCGGTCGCGTGACGGTCCCTGAGCGCACCCACCAGGCGGCGACTGCGCCGCTCTCAGGACCTCAATGGACGCGCTTCGTCGCAGATGCCAGCCCACGCGTACGCCGCGTCGTCGCTGCGCGCACCGATGCGCCGTACTGGGCGCTCGAACGCCTGGCCGTTGACGGCGATCGTCAAACCAGGCAAGCAGTCGTGGACAATCCGGTCTGCCCGCCAGGGGTACTACTCGTCTGCTTGAGAGCCGTCGAATCGGGTATCCCTCGCCCAGTTGCGTGAGCTGTCGCCCGAACTGATCGAAGCACTGCTTGCCGATTCGGACTGGCAGGTGCGCGAGCAACTGGCGGTCAACACGCCGAGCGTCAACGTGCTGCAGAGACTGATGAACGACGCCGATGCGCGCGTGCGCGGCGAGGTTGCTCTCAACGATCTGGCGACAGAAGAGCAGCTTCGCATTCTGGCGAACGACGCTTCTGCGGTGACCCGAGCCAAGGTCGCGGCACGGGAAGTCCTTCCGGAGGACGTCCAGCTCCGGCTTGCGGCAGACCGATCCCAGAATGTCCGATGGTGGCTCTGCGTCACCCACGACCGGGACATCGCGCTCATGAGAACGATGAGCGCCGATCCCAGCGAGCTGGTCGCCGACCATGCGAAATCCGCCCTTGGACGGCGACACGAAGGCAGTGAGTCGCGCTGATAGGAGATCAGTCCGCGGTGTGCTCAGGTGACCCGGAGGGGTTGGTAGTCGCGGACACTTGTTGATTCTCATCTGCAGAAGGCAAAGAACTGTACATCTGGCTGTTACCGTGCATTCATGATGGACCTGGCCGGTCGTCGCCGGCTCGTCGTTCCTGCGTTTGCGCGGGACGATCTCCGGTACGCGATCAGTAGGGTTCTGTTGCCGATCTGCGCGGCGATCATGGTGCTGCATGTCGGGTCTGTCGCGGTCCGCAGCCTCGTCCGCCCGGGCGATGGCGCGCTGGCCGACGTGCTGGGTCTGCTGAACGCCGCCCAGGAGCGCTCGTTGGCAAGTTGGTGGACATCGGCGCTGTTGATTGCCTGTTGCCTGATGGCCGTCGGCGCATCACGGCTGGCTGTCGGTGACGCCCGCCGGGTCGCAAGATCGTGGCTGGTGCTGGCCGTCGTCTTCGCGCTGCTCTCCCTCGACGAGGTCGTCTCGCTGCACGAACGGGGCGCAGGGTGGACCTCCGCCGTGTTCGAGACCGGCTCGCTGCTTGCGCGCCTGGGGTGGACGATCCCCGCGGCCGCTGCCCTGGTGGTGTCGCTGTTCGTGCTGGTCCCCGCGATCCGCGCCATCCCGGCACGGTCCCGCGTCGTCATCATCAGCGGGCTAGCCACGTCGATCGCGGGAGCGCTGGGCATGGAGGTCGTCAACGTCCTGCTCACCGAGGCCGGCGCCCGGTACCTCTGGCGACACCTGGCGATGACTGTCGAGGAGACGGCTGAGATGGTCGGTGTGGTGATCGTCCTGCTCGGCGTACTCAGCGCCGTGAGAGTGCGTTGGGCCGGACGTGGGCTGACCGTCGCCTACGAGCACGCGGACCGCTGATCGAAGGGATCGGGCCGGGTTCGGCGCGCGGTTCGGGTGGGTGCGAGAGCGTAGAGTGGCCGCATCCGGAGATCGATGACGTCTCGTACCGAGGTGCCAGCGCCCGGCCACCCCTGAGGGGATGTCTGATGAACCTTCCTCGTTCGGCTCGCGTCTGGCCGGCGCAGATGACACGGCCAGGGACTGCCAAACAGTGAGTGATTCTGCGGCCGAGCGGCCGACCTCGTCTTCTTCGACTGCTGAGCCCGGGCAGGCGGAGGCGCAGGACTCCATGGTGGAGTTGACTATTCGTACGGCGGGAGCGGTGCGTCACGCTCCACGACTGCTGCGGGCCTGGATGACGGACACCGAAACCTGCGTGCGTGACGACGCCGGGATGCTGCTGTGGCTGGCAACCCCCACACGGGTCGCCTGGGTACACGACGGCCAGCTGACCGAGTCGCCGGCGCTGCACGACCGCGATGTCGATGACGTTGTGGTGTGGGAGCCGGCAACGGAGGTGGCAGCGCTCCGCTCGTTCCACACGGCAACGTTGTGGCTGGGCGAGGCTCGAGAGCCCGGTCCGTCAACCGAGCACGGCGTGCTCTACGGCCGGGACGTCAACTGGTTCGACATCCCCCACTCTCACCTCAGGAACCTGCGGATCGCACAGGACACCCTCACTGGCATCGTCCTGCACATCAGCGGCACCGATCCCGTGTACGGCGACCTACTCGTCGAGGTCACCTCGATCGAAGTACTCCCCCACGACGAGGCCCGCTTCCAGGCCCGGCTCCAGCTCTGACTGGACGGAGTACCGGCGCGGCAGCACTTGCCGGGAGGTACAGTGGCAAGACTCCGGAGACGATGGCACACCAAGCGGTTTGTCGGGAACCGGCAGCCTATGAGGCGATGCCAGATGTCCATCCGGCCACTACCTGTTCTGCGTGGAATCCAGCATCGCTCGGCAGCGGATCACGACCTTTCGTACCTGTTCGCCGCGGTCACGTCCGCTCGCGAGGCCGATCGACTGGCCCGAGGTGGGCAGCGTCGGGAGGACATCTTCCGAAGCGACTCCGGCCGTCTCGCCGCCTCCCTCAACGCCTACGCCACAGCACTGGAGAAGTACCGGCTGCCGGTGCCCCACGAGATCCGCGACGAACTCCGCCTCCGCAGACAACTGTCGTCCTGACGCTGTCGGGATCCCTGTAGGACCTCACCCGCTGATCCTCCTGGATGGGACACCTGCGTGACCGGCGATCAGCGGGGTAGGCCGGCGAGGTCGGCCATCAGGTTCATGTGGTGGTCGAAGTTCTCGGCGCGGGCCTGGATCATGTCGTCGAGGCGACCGAAGACCTCGAAGCTGAGTACGCCGAAGAGGTGGGTCCAGGCGACCAGGACACGGTCGAGCCGTTCCTCCAGGAGGTCGCCGTGGCGCCGCTCAATCAGCCGGCGAAGGTCCTCGCGGAGCGGTGCGGTGAGTGGCGCGGTCCGCAGTGCGGTCAGGCGGTCGAGGCCGTCGACCACGATGCCGACGAGCAAGAGGATGACCTTCGACGCCGGCTCGACGGTGTCCCGTGGCGCGGCGTAGCCGGGGATCGGCGACCCGTAGATCAGGCCGTACTCGGCCGGGTGCGCCAGGGCCCAGGTGCGCACGGCGCGGCAGACAGCCATCCAGCGGCCGCGGAGGTCTTCGCGCGGTACGGCGGCGTCGGCCTCGGTGGCGGCGGTGGCGAGGGCGTCGTACGCGTCGATGACCAGGGCGGTGATCAGGGCGTCACGACTCGGGAAGTAGCGGTAGAGGGCCGAGGCGACGATGTCCAGGTCGCGGGCCACGGCGCGCAGGGAGAGGTTGGGGCCGTCCGTGGCGAGATGCCGGCGGGCGATCTCCTTGATCTCCTGGCTCATCTCCGAGCGAACCCGGGCGCGCAGTGACGGTGCTGGCATAGGGCCAGTCTGACACAGGTTCGAGAACACTGGAACGAGCTGAGAACAGTGTTCTTGCATCTGGCTCCCTCTCCCGAGTACAGTGAACCTATTCGAGAACACTGTTCTCACCCCACTCTGAGGAGATCCGCCCATGTCCCTGCATGTCGTCATCGGAGCCGGACCGGTCGGCTCGGCCACCGCCCGCCTCCTGGCCGCCCGCGGCGAGCAGGTCCGCCTCATCACCCGCTCCGGCAGCAGCCCCCAACCACCGGTCGCCCGCAACGACGTTGAGGGAATCGAGCGCGTTGCCGGTGATGCGCGGGATGCGGAGGTGCTGGCGCGGTACTGCGACGGCGCGGTCGCGGTGTATTCGTGTGCAGGGCCTGCCTACCACCGGTGGGTGGCGGAGTGGCCGCCGCTGGGGGCGGCGTTGATCCAGGCGGCCGAGGCGACCGGGGCCGTCTTGGTCACCACCGGAAACCTCTACGGGTACGGCGCAGTGGACGGCGCGATCACCGAGGAAACGCCGCTCCGGCCGAATTCGGCCAAGGGCCGCGTGCGGGCGCAGGTGTGGGAGGACGCACTGGCGGCCCACGAGGCCGGCCGGATCCGGACGGCCGAGGTGCGCGGCTCCGACTACCTCGGCGCCTACACGGTCTCGCCGTTCAGCGTGATGGTGTTGCCGAAGGTGATCGCCGGCCAACGCGGCATGATGCCGGCCGACCTGGATGCGCCGCACAGTTGGACGTACGTCGGCGACGTGGCCCGCATGCTGGTGGCGGTCGCGGCGGACGAGAAAGCGTGGGGCCGGCCGTGGCACGTGCCTACTGCCCCGCCGGTGTCCATCCGGGAGTTGGCCGGCCGCGCGGCCGAGTTGGCCGGTGCTCCGACTGCCCGGGTCGCCAGGATGCCGGGGTTCGCCTTGCGCCTGGCCGGCCTCTTCAGTCCGGCCGCCCGCGAGATGGTCGAGACGCAGTACCAGTGGCAGCGGCCGTTCGTGGTGGATTCCAAGGCCGCAACTGTTGCCTTCGGCATCGAACCGGCCGGCACGGACGCCGCCCTCGGTGAAACCGTTGCCGGACTGCGCGCGGTGTGACTTCCTTGGCCGCCTGACTAGGCTGTGCCGATCAACCGGCGATCTGCTGGGTCGGTGCGTGGAAGGGCTGGGATGAGTGCTGGGAAACCGCGGCGGTGGTTGCGGCGTTCGGTGGTGACGGTGGTGATCCTGGGGTGTCTCGCCGTGGGTGCCGATCGGGCGGCGGCGTGGGTGGCCGAGGACCGGCTGGCGACCATGGCCGCGGACGAGGCCGCGCAGTACGACGTACGCGCCGCGGACACCGAGGTGAAGATCGGCGGGTTCGGATTCCTGCCGCAGGTGGTGAAGGAAGAGTTCTCCTCCGTCACGCTGACCATGCGGCAGCCGACGATCTCGTCGGTGCCCGCCGAGGATCTGGTCGTGACGATGACGGGCGTGCATGTGCCGCGCGAGTTGGTCACGGGCGGCTCCGGTGCGGCCGTGACGGTCGACTCGACGGACATGAAGGTGCGGTTGTCGCCGGCCGAGTTGGCCAAGCTGGCGGCCCGGGCGACCGGTGTGGACGACCTGACCCTGCGCATCGTCGAGGGCAAGCTGCACGCCCGGCTGTCGGTGCGCGGGATCGACGCCGACGTGGCGATCAGCCCGAAGGTGGACAAAGGACGCATCGTCCTGGCGGTCGACGAGCTCTCCGGGTCCGTCCCGTCCGTTGTCCGTGACGCGATCTCCCGGTTGCTGGCCCGCGGCATCACGCTGCCTGAACTCCCGTTCGGCGCGTCCCTCCGGCAGATCGCCGTCGAAGGCAGTTCGGTCGTCCTCGTGGCCACCGCCGCCGACCTGGAGTTCGCCGGCTAGGCCACAGTCGACTCTTGGGTTGCGATCGTTCGCGATATATCGTCGAACTATCGCATCTTCACCTGAGGGACGGTGGTCGGGATGACCGGATGGACGTACTCCGCGGGGTGGCCCTGGCAGCACCTCGCGCGACACTGTTCAGCCTTCGACGACATCAAGGAAGAGTTGCGCGCCGCGATGACCGGCGGCCGCAGGGGCCATCACGGACATCACCCGTTCGGGGCCCAGTGGGGAATGTTCGGCGGCCAGATGTTCGCGCCGCCGTGGGGGCCGCCGCCGCGCTGGCGCGGACCGAAGGCGCGCCGCGGTGACGTGCGCGCCGCGATCCTGGCCGTACTGGCCGAGCAGCCGATGAACGGCTACCAGATCATCCAGGAGATCGCCGAGCGCAGCGGCGGGGTGTGGAAACCGAGCCCGGGCTCGATCTACCCGACCCTGCAGCAACTCGAGGACGAGGGGCTCGTCACCGCCGACGCCGAGGTCGGACGCCGTACCTTCACCCTGACCGACGAGGGACGCGCGTACGTCGCCGAGCACGCCGACGAGGTGACCACGCCGTGGGAGGCGATGAGCGCACCGGCCGACGAGGACGAGAACGGGCTGAAACCGCTGCTCGGCCAGGTCGCGACCGCGATGTGGCAGATCCTCGCCACCGGTACGCCGGAACAGCAGGCGCAGGCCAAGGACGCGCTGGCCGACCTGCGCCGCAAGTTGTACGGCATCCTCGCCGACGACGAGCAGGACCGGTCATGAGCTCACACCTCCCGGACCGTCACGGCCCGGTCCGCATCGGCGACGCCGAACGCGACCAGGCCGTGGCGATGCTCAGTGACCACTTCGTCGCCGGCCGGCTGACCCAGGACGAGTTCGAGGAGCGCAGCGAGCAGGCCACGCGGGCCCGGTACGCCGACGACCTCGCACCACTGTTCGACGACCTCCCGGACCCGGCCGAACTGCAACTCGTGCGGGGGCCGTGGTCCCCGCCGGCGAAGGTGGTCAAGCAGCGGCAGCGGCCGGCGACGCCGCCGCCGTTCGTGATGCTGGCGCCGATCCTGATGATCGGCCTCGTCGTCACCGCGGTCATACTGACCGCGCCGTGGCTGCTGTGGGGCCTGTTCTGGATCGCGATGTTCAGCGGAGCCCACCGGCACCGCTGGCACCAGAACCACTACCGCCGCTGACGCCCTCGCCGGCGAGGGATCTCCTGGGCGAACTCGACGACGAAACCGTCCGGGTCGGCGACATGGACCGTCCGGTGGCCCCACGGACGGTCCGCCGGGCCGCTGAGCACGGTCACGCCCTGAGTCGCGAGGCGATCGGCGCAGGCGTCCACGTCGTCGACGACCAGCACGATCTCGGCGGCCGGCCCGGGCGTCACCGGCTGCCCGGTCAACCACTCCGCCCGCCGCCGCTCGTACAACGCGAACCGGGTCCCGTCCGTCCCGAACTCGGCGTACCCGGCGTCGGTGAACTTGTACGGCAGCCCGATCACGTCGCGGTAGAACGCGACCGACGCGTCGAGGTCCTCGACGTACAGGATGACGTACCCGATCCGGTTCACGACCCAAAACTAGTCGGTGGCGTGACCTAGCCTCGGCGGTGACGAGAGGAGACCGGGTGTACGAGGGCACGTTGATTCTGGAAAGTCTTCGGGTCGGGACCGAGCTGTCCGGGATTCCGCTGGTGGTGCGGAAGATCAGCCGGTACGACGTGAGCACCGCGACGACCGATCAGCCTCCGGTGTGGTCGGTGCTGGAGTTCGACGTGGAGGACAAGCACACGGAGTCGCTGGCCGGGGAGTTGTCGGCGGCGCTGGACTCGCCGGGGTGGTACGCCGACTTCCACAACGACCAGGAGATCTTCGTGGTGTTCCCCGGGCGGGTCTTCCGGTACCGGCGCGGTGACACCGCGGCCCGCGCGGAGGCGCAGGCATTCGGGCGCGAGTCGGGGATTCCCGAGCCGCAACTGGATTGGACCGAGTAGTGACGTCAAAGCCGGCATGACGGCTTCGCCGCGCAGGAGGATCGGGAGGCCGGCAGGACCGGGATCGACGCGGACCGGATCGGCCGGTGGGACGAGGGCGTCGGCGCGACGATCATGGGCCGGAACATGTTCGGCCCGGTGCGCGGCGGCGGCGAGCGCCTGTTCGACAACGTCGGACGCCCTGCGGAACTACCAGGTCGCCGAGATGGTGAGCTCCCCCGCCGTCACCCATGTCACGCTGACGCGCCGGTGATCACGGGACGCGCGTGAGCCAGTCCTCGGTGCCGAACTTGGTGCGGACGCGGTCCTCGGCCAGTTCCACGGTGGTCGGGTCGATGGTGCCCGGTTTGAGGCCGTAGCGGTTCGCGAACGACGCGACCATCCGGTCGATCACCTCGGTGCGGTCGAGGCCGGTCTGGCTGCGCAGCGGGTCGACGCGCTTGTTGGCGCTCGTGGTGCCCTTGTCGGACAGCTTCTCGCGACCGATCCGCAGTACTTCGAGCATCTTCGCGGCGTCCATGTCGTACGCCATCGTGACGTGATGCAGGACGGCGCCGCCCGCCAACCGCTTCTGGGCGGCGCCGGCGATCTTGCCCGCCGGCGAGGTGATGTCGTTGATCGGCTGGTACGTCGCCGCGATGCCGAGTTCGTTGAGTGCGCCGATCACCCAGTCGTCCAGGAACGCGTACGACTCGACGAAGGACAGTCCCGAGACCAGCGACTCGGGGACGTAGAGCGAGTACGTGATCGTGTTGCCCGGCTCGACGAACATCGCTCCGCCGCCGCTGATCCGTCGTACCACCGTCACGTCGTGCTTGGCGGCACCGTCCAGGTCGACCTCGTTGCGCAGGGACTGGAAGCTGCCGATGATGACAGCGTTCGACGCCCACTCCCAGACGCGCAGCGTGGGTGGCCGCTCACCGGAACCGACCTGTTCGGTCAGCACCTCGTCGAGCGCCATCTGGAGCGCGGGCTCGCGCGGTACGTCGTGCACGAACTCCCACTCGTGGTCGCGCCAACCGGTCGCGCCTGTCAGCGCCCGTCGTACGGCGACCGCGACGGCCTCCGGCGAGAATCCGAGCATCTCCACGCCATCACCCAGTACGGCGCGCACCCGAGCAGCCACCTGAGCCGCCGGAGTCGCCACCGGCAGTCCGGCGAGCGCACCGTTGATCCGCTCCAGCGCGTCGTCCGGCTCCAGGAAGAAGTCCCCACTGATCTGAGCCCGCCGCACGTGCTCGTCGACCACATCCAGGTCCGCCACAACCAACTTCCCGCCGGGCACCTTGTACTCACCATGCATGCACAGTGACAACTCGATTGCCGCAGTCGATGTTCCCGCTCCTTCCCTCGGCGGACCGGCGCCCTTACCCTCGCCTGCATGGGGGAAATGAGTATGAACAAGGCGATCCATGCCGCGTTTCGGCGGGATCTGGGGAGGTTCGTCGACGCGTTGGAGCGGTTTCCGGCGGGGAGTCGGCAGCGGGCTCAGCAGTTGGCGACGGCCTGGGCCAACTTCGACGAGCAACTGACACGTCACCACGAGGGCGAGCACGAGATCGCCTGGCCGGCGCTGGAATCGATCGGCGTGAGCCACGACGTACTGACCCAGATGGACGCCGAGCACGACACGATGGCGGCCGCGCTGACCGCGACGCGCGGTGCGATGGCGTCCTTACGCCGTACGGCGAGTGCCGAGGACGCGGCCGCGGCGCTCACCGCGATGCGGGAACTGCAGCGGGTGACCGTGCAGCACCTGGATCACGAGGAGGCCGAGATCGAACCGGTGTACCTGCAGAATCAGGACTCCGCCGCACTGAAGGCGATGGGCCGGCAGTTCGCGAAGGTCAGTCCGTCCCAGGGCGGCACGTTCTTCGCCTGGGTCACTGACGGCGCCGCCCCGGAGGAACTGACCGCCGTCACCAGCGGCATCCCGAAGCCAGTCTTCACCGTCATCACCGGCCTCTTTGGCCGCACCTACCGCAGAACCGTCGCCCCGGTCTGGCGCAGCTAGATCTCTCGGTGTGCCGGGAGAACGTCAGCCGGCTGGGGTGAGGGCGCCGGCGACCTGGAGGAGGCGTTCGCGGACCTCGGCGATCTCGCCGTTGCCGTCCACGTTGTGCAGCACTCCGCGGTCGGAGTACAAGCTGATGAGCGGGACGGTCTGGTCGCCGTACACCTGCAGCCTGCGGCGGATCACGTCCTCGGTGTCGTCGGAGCGGTGTTCGATCTCGGCCCGGCGGAGCAGGCGGCGTACCAGAGCCTCTTCATCGACCCGCAGGGCGACCACCGCGTCGAGGCTGCGGCCCTGCGTCGCGAGGAGGTCGTCCAGTACGGCGACCTGGTCGAGTGTGCGCGGGTAGCCGTCGAGGAGGAAGCCGGGCCGGGTGTCCTCGGCGGCCAGGCGTTCGCGGACCATCGCGTTGGTGATCTCGTCCGGGACGTACTCGCCGGCGTCGAGGTACCGCTGCGCGGTCCGGCCCAGGTCGGTCTTCGCGGCGACCTGGGCACGGAAGATGTCGCCGGTCGAGATGACGGGTACGCCGAGACGACCGGCCAGCAACTCGGCATGGGTTCCCTTGCCCGCGCCGGGCGGCCCCATCAGAACGACGGTCGTCACGGTCTGTGCTCCTGACTCTCGGTAAGGCCATTCAGAGTAGGAGAACTTCCGCCCCGGGGGTACGGCGTACATCACCTCATGGACAGGGCATCGGTCACATCACGGGGCGTAACTCGATCACATCTCCCGGGCCGGCGAACTTGGTGGCGATCTCCTCGGCGCGTTCCCGGGTGGCGAAGTCGAACAGGAAGAACCCGGCGAGCTGCTCCTTCGCCTCCGCGTACGGGCCGTCGGTGCTGACCGGCTTGCCGCCGCCCCACCGGTAGACGGTCGACGAAGCCGGCGAGTCGAGAGCCTCCGCGGTGAGGAACTCCCCCGACGCCTGCAACTCGGCGAGCAGTTCCCCGAACTCCTTGTACATCTGCTCGCGCTGCTCAGCCGGCAAGGCCCGCCCGTCCGCGGTGTAGTCCGGCGTCGGGTGCCCCCACGGCTGCGGATTGGAGTGGATCAGAATCACGTACTTCACGACAACCTCCTGAAGAGAGCCGGTACGCAGAGACGTCGGAGTCGACGAACCGGGCTCGACACTTCACAATCGGCGCTTGTGAAGTATCTGCTCGCAATCTATGGGAATCGGGAGAAGTGGGCGTCGCTCGGGAAGGAGGAGTGGCAGGAGGCCGTGGCGCGGCAGGACGCGTACAACCGGAAGTACCGGGCGACCGGGGAGTTGCTGGCGGCGTACGGGCTCGGTGACGAGTCGACGGCGCAAGTGGTACGGCGTGCGGACGGGATGCCGGCGGTGACGGACGGACCGTACCTGGAGACGAAGGAGTACCTGGCCAGCTTCTACCTGCTCGAGGTGGACAGCCTCGAGCGGGCTCACGAGATCGCTGCCGACATGCCGTGGGCCGAGAAGAACGCGGTCGAACTCTGGCCGGTCGAGCACGAACCGCCCGCTGACTGGTGACGCCGGACACACCGGTCACACTCCCCTGCGGGGGCTCGTCAGAAGGGTAGGGACCCGGGAAGTGGGTCCACCTGACGAGTGGAGGAACCGTGGGAACCATGCTGGTGACGGGTGGGACCGGGACGCTGGGCCGGCAGGTCGTGCCGCTGGTGCAGGCGGCAGGGTGGAAGGTGCGGGTGCTGAGCCGCCACGCGAAGGACCGCAATGACAGCATCGAGTACGTCGCCGCCGATCTGCTGGCCGATGACGGGATCGACGCGGCGGTGGAGGGTGTCGACGTGGTCGTGCACTTGGCCGGCGGACCGAAGGGGGACGACGTCGGGACACGGAACCTGGTCAAGGCGGCGGAACGCGCCGGGGTCAAGCACCTGGTGCACATCTCGGTGACCGCGGTGGATCAGCTGCCGTTCACGTACTTCGAGGCGAAACTCGGCGCGGAGCAGGCGGTCCGTGAGTCGTCGGTGCCGTGGACCGTCGTACGGGCGGCGCAGTTCCACGACTTCGCGCTGAAGACCGTACAGGCGATGGCGAAGCTGCCGGTGATGCCTGTGCCTGGCGGACTGCGTTTCCAGCCCGTGGATGCGCGGGACGTGGCCGAGCGGATCGTCGAGCTGGCCCTGGGCGAACCAGCCGGCCTGGTGCCCGATCTGGTCGGGCCGAAGGTTTACAGCGTCGGCGAGCTCGCCCGCGACTACCTGAAGGTGACCGGCAAGCGCCGGCTGTCGCTCCCGGTCCGCGTACCGGGTAAGGCAGGCAAGGTGTACCGGGCCGGAGGCAACCTGACGCTCAGCGGCGCGACCGTCGGAACGCGGACCTGGGAGGACTTCCTGGCCGAGCATGCCCGCGGGACTTCCGCCAGGTCGCCTCGGGGGTGATGCTTGCCCCATGGCGATGGTGGGGCGCCGGAGCGAGCTGCAAGCGCTGCGCGCATGGTTGGACGAGGCTCGTGCGGGACGCGGGCGCCTGGTGCTTGCACCGGTGAGGCAGGGATCGGAAAGACCCGGCTGGCGCAGGAACTCGCCGGCCTGGCCCTCGCAGAAGGAGCCTCCGTCGCGTGGGGCCGGTGCGCCGAGACGGAAGGCGCCCCTGCCTACTGGCCCTGGCGGCAGGTACTGCGGTCGGTCGAGGTGGACGCGGATCAGGTGCTCGCCGGCGACGACCGCTTCAAGCTCTTCGAGGAGATCACCGACGGGGTACGACGGTCGGCCGCCGACCGCGGCCTCGTCATCATCCTCGACGACATCCACCGTGGCGACGAACCCTCCCTGCTGGTACTGCGGCAACTCGCCGGGCACCTGGCGGACCTGTGTGTCCTGATCCTCGCCACCGCCCGCGACGTCACCGGCCTCGGTGACCTCTCGGCCGCCGAACACCTGCACCTCCGCGCCCTCGACCACGACGAAGTCGCCGAGCAGTTGTCATCGGCAACAACCGACCCGCAGCTGGCGGCCACTGTCTACGAGACCACCGGCGGCAATCCGCTGTTCGTCCGCGAACTGGCTCGCGCCATCGCCGACGGTTCCTGGCGTCCGAACCAGCCACCGCCGCGCTCGGTCCGGGAGATCGTCGCCACCAGGCTCGCCCGAGCCTCGGCCGACTGCCGCCGGCTGGTTCAGGCCGCCGCTGTCGTCGGCCGCGACTTCCGCCTCCGAACAGTTGCCGCGACGCTGCAACGATCGGTCGACGACTGCCTCCCTCTGCTGGACGAGGCAACGAAGCTGGGCTTCGTGGACCGCCTGGACGGCAACTTCCGGTTCGTGCACGCCCTCACCCGGGACGCCGTCGAGGGCTCTCTGTCGACCACCGAACGCACGGCCCTCCACCGCGCTGTCGTCGCGGCCCTGGAGGACCATCCCGACGGGCAGGTGGCCACGATCGCCAGTCACCACGCGTTCCTCGCGCAGTACGGCGACGGCACGGTCGCCCGGCGGTGGATCGTTCGCGCGGCCGAGGACGCCGTACGGCGACTGGCCTACGAGGAAGGTGTTCGGCTCTACCGGCAGGCGTTGACGACGCGACCTCTCGACAACGAGGAGTGTTGCGAGATCTTGGTTGCCCTGGGCAAGGCCGCGTACCTGGCCGGTGATCTGCAGGGTTGTTGTGCCGCGGCCGCGGATGCGGCGGCGGCGGCGGCGGCGGCGGCACAGAGTCCCCGACAGGCGGCCGAGGCGGCGCTGGTGCTCGAAGCGGTCCCCGATCCGGCCATCAACGCGACCGCCAAACGGCTGTGTGAAGAAGCGCTCACCCGAGACGTCGATCCCGTCCGGCGCGCACGGCTCCTTGCCCTGCGCAGCCAACTCGCCTTCTACGACGGCGAGCAGGCCCGGCTCGACGAACTCAGCTCGGAGGCACTCGCTCTCGCACGGACCTCGAAGGACGACCGCGCCTTGGCGGACGCACTGCGCGCACGCCAGGAGGCGTGTCCGGGTCCCGACGGTCGCGCCGAACGGCTGGAGCTCGCCACGGAGATGCTTCACCTGGCCGAACGGACCAGCGATCCCCGGGCCGAGATGTGGGGCCGGATCTGGCGGCTCGACGCACTGATCGAGAGCGGCCGGCTCGCCGCCGCGGCCGAGGAACTCCCTCGCCTCCGCGTCGCCGTCGACCGCCTCGGCGGTCCGGTCGCGGCCTGGCACCACGACCGCATCGCCGCCTGCATCGCGCAGGCCCGCGGCCTCTACGCCGAGGCAGCACTGCTGGCACGGCGTGGCTTCGACCGGATGCAGCAGGTCGAACCTGCTCCGGCCACCGGTGCCTACTTCGCGCTGCAGATCGCCTTGGCCGGCCATGTCGGGGTCACCGACGAGCTACGGCAGTTCGTCGAGCGGCCGTTCCGACCACCACCTCGGTTCGCCACGCTTTCGTTGCTGTCCCGGGCGCACCTGTTGCTCTGTGCGAACTCGCCCGAGCAGGCCGAGGCGTCGTACCGGCAGGCAGGTCCGATCGAGACGTGGTCGTTGCCGGCGTTCTTCGTGCTGCCGGCGTACGTGTACGCGACGGTGGTCTGCTGCGGCCTCGGACGGTACGACGACCTCGCCGTGCTGCTGGACCGGCTGCAGCCGTTCCGCGGGGAACATGCCGTAGGCAACGGTGTCGCCTACATGGGGCCGGCCGAGCTGGCGATCGGCCTGGCCGCGGCGACCCTGGGCCGATTGGATGCCGCGGTCAACGACTTCGCGACGGCGGTCCAGCAGGCACAGACCACAGGAGCCGCAGGATTCGTTGCCGAAGCGCAGTACCACCTGGCGTGGACGCTGTTCACCCGCGCCCGGCCGGGCGACCGCGATCGGGCCCGGCCGCTCGCGACCGAGGCGGCTCGCCTGGTCGATGCGCTCGGCATGACGGCGTACGCGGAGCGGGCCGGTGTTCTCGTCGCACGGTTGAACGGCGGCCAGGAGCACGGCCTGAGTGCCCGTGAACTGGAGGTGGCCGGGCTGGTGACCGAGGGGCTGACGAACCGGCAGATCGCCGCGCGGCTGGTGATCTCGGAGCGGACCGCGCAGAACCACGTCCAGCACATCCTCACCAAGCTCGGCTTCACCACCCGCAGCCAGATCGCCGCCTGGTCGAGCCGCCGCTGAGTACCTGTGGATGAGTACCCCTGATGAGTCATCCGGCGGATTCGCGGCGGTGACGAGATTCCTAGCGTGACGAGTGACAGCACTCACCTAGGAGGAATCATGCAGTGGATCGCAGTCGCCACCCCGCCGTTCACGGCGATCGAGCAGTTCGACCGGGTCCTCGACGAACTCGGCGACGACCCCGTCGAGGGCATGGAGGCGCGGTACGTCGGCACCACCGCCGACGGGCTCCGAGTCGTCACCCTGTGGGAGACCAAGGAGCATGCCGACCGCTTCTTCGCCGCCCGTCTCGGCCCGGCCCTCGCCAAGGTCCTCGGACCGGAACCCGCCGGCCGGCCCGAGATCCTGGGCATCGACGTCGGCCGCGCCTACACCCGCCAGCCGGTCGGCTGATCCAGCGTGGTGGGCGGGTGGAGCCCGCCCACCAGGTAGGGCTGGAGCAGTTCGCTCGGCTGCGAATGCATGCGCCGTGCGATGCCAGCCAGCAGGTCGGCGACCTGGACGCGCGGATCGCGGCGGGAGTCGACCTGCTGCACGGTCAACAGCGGCGGCGGGGCCGGGAACACAGCTCCGGCCAGGTAGGTGCGCAGCCGCGCGATGCGATGCCGGGTCAGGGCGCTCTGCTCGTCGTGGACGACGGCGACCGACCGGCACCCGGCACTCCAGCTCAGCGCGGTTTCCGCCAGCGCGGGCACCATCGGCTCGAGCGGCGGCGGAATCGCCGGATCGTCGTCGATCAGCCGCAGTACGACGTCCTCCACCTGGCTTCGCGTCAGCTCCCGCAGCTCCGGTACGCCGTCCGGCATCGTCTCGAAGAACCGGTCGATCCGGGCCTGGTCGACGAGCCGCAACCGCTTCGTCCGCGTCATCCGGAGGAACGCGTCCAGGAACTCGGTGCGGCCCTCAGCCCGGTAGATGCCCAGTGCCGCCTCGTCGTGATCACGGGCCAGGCTGGTCCCCGCGCCGTACGACGGTTCGGCGACGAGCAACTCGATCACCCGGCGGGCGACGTACCAGGTCTTGTCGATGACGTGGACGCGCGCCCGGCCGCGCAAGACGGTGAGGAACCACTCGAGCTCGGGGCGCTGCTCGGGCCGGAGCAGCACGTTGGACTTGTACTCGGATCCGCGGCGACGGAACGAGGACCTGAGGACGTCGACCACCTCGGCGGCCTCCGGTACGGCGAGATCCACGCCGGCGTGGGTGATCACGGGCGACTCGGGGTCCAGGAGGTTGCTCCCGGAGAATCCCGACTCGTCACACGCGATCTCGATCCACGCCTGCGACGGCAGGGTGTGCATAGGCGATGAACTCCAAGGCTGAAGGCTGCGCGCTGAAGGGGCCCGTCGGCGACGACGGGCGTGATCCGGCGAGGTGTCGCGGAATCAGTAAGCGGCAGCGGCCTTGGTCGGCATGCGACCCATGATCGGCCACGCAGCACCCGACCGGCCAGCGATTTAGGTCATGCCCCTGCGGGCGGCATACCCGCGCTGTGCGGGCGGAGTAGCCGGGTCGCTGCGGGCGGCGTAGCCGGGTCGCCGCAGGCGGCGGAGCCGGGTTGCCGCGGGCCGCATAGGCGGGCTGCGCGGTGGAACTGCCATCCGCCGTGTCCCGTCGGGCGGGAGATCCCGGCGAGTTGCTTGGCAAGCGCTTGCCAGACCGGGCTGGCGCGCCCCAGACTGAGCGCCACATCCGGACCACCGCCCCGATCCCGGAGGAGCAGCCATGCATCGCCGTACCTTCCTCACCGCCGTCGGCGCCACCCTCGCCACCACCGCCAGCGTCGCCCCGACCGCCCTCGCCCAGGCCCAGATCCGAGTTCAGGCCCGAGCCGTCCGGGCCAGGACGCTCGACGAACTCCGCAGAGCGATCGCCGCGGCCCGCCCCGGTGACGAGATCGTGCTCGTCAACGGGACGTACGCCGTACCGGACGGCCAGACGATCCCGATCCAGGGCAAGCGCGGTACGGCGGACGCGCCGATCACCGTGCGCGCCGAGTCGATCGGCGGGGTGACGCTGACCGGCAGCCGCGGGTTCGTCTTCGGCGACTCGTCGTACGTCATGGTAAGCGGGTTCAGCCTTCGGCAGCAGACGACGTTCGAGGTGCCGACCAGCTGTCACCACGTCCGGATCAGTCGGAACGACTTCCAGCTTGCCGACATCGAGGGCGTCCACTGGCTGATGATCCGCGGCGACCACACGACCGTGGAGCGGAACCACTTCCACCACAAGTCGACACTCGGCGTCTTCGTCGGTGTCGAAGGGCCCGGGCCGGACGGGATGGCGCGCGGTGTGCGGATCACCCGCAACCACTTCTCCGACCACACCTTCGCCGGCGACAACGGCGGCGAACCGATCCGGCTCGGGCTGAGCGGGCGATCGCTCAGCGACGCGGGCGCGGTGGTCGAGTACAACCTGTTCGAACGCGTCGACGGCGACCCGGAGGCGATCTCGGTCAAGTCGTCGGCCAACACCGTCCGGTACAACACGATCCGCGACAGCCTCGGCGGCATCGTGCTCCGGCACGGCAACCGGACCCGGGTCGAGGGCAACTTCATCCTTGCCGGAAGCAACGGCATACGGATCTACGGCAACGATCATCTGATCGTGAACAACTACGTCGAGCGGGTCGGCGGCTCCGGCGTCGTCCTGGGCAGCGGGAACGTGCAGGACCACAAACCGGAGGACTCACCGGAGAGCCGCCGCGGCAACGACGCGCCGGACCGGGTGACGATCGCCCTCAACACGATCCTGTCGTGCGGTACGGCGATCAGCGGGGAGTCGCAGCGGACCCTGCCGCCGCGCGACTGCACGATCTCCGACAACCTCCTGGTCGGCGACTCGGGCCGGCAGCTGGTCTCGATGCCGTACCTGGACGGCATCAGCTGGTCCGGCAACATCTGCTGGGGCGCGGCCGCCGACGGCAACATCCCCGGCGGCTTCGCCCGGAAGGACCCGAAGCTCGGCACCGGCTCGGACGGCGTACGACGGCTGAGCTCGAGCAGCCCCGCGATCAACGCCGCCAGCAAAACCTACCCGACCGTGACCCGCGACCTCGACGGCCACCCGCGCACCGGCCGGGCCGACGTCGGCGCCGACGAGTACAGCCCGGCCGCGCCGCTCAACCGCCCGCTCACCGCCTCCGACGTCGGCCCGCGCTGACGGCTGGCGGGAGTGCTAGAAGTCGACGGCGGTCGAGTGCATGACTGCGCGGATCTCCACCGACCTCCCGGACGCGCGGGTGTCGGGCAGGAGGTAGGCCAGTTCCAGGGCGCGGGCCGGTGTCTCCACGTCGATCAGGTAGTAGGCGTCGATCGGCGTGGCGCCGGCCCGGTCCGGAACGGTGATCGCCAGTTGCGGATCGGCGAGCATCTCGCCGCCGACCAGCTCACCGGCCTCGCGGGCGGCGTGCTCGAACTCGTCGCGGCACAGGTCCGCACTCTTACCCTGCAGGATCAGCAGAAACTTCATCGGCGCACTCCCTTCACTGATACGACGGAGCCGCCCCCACAGTTTTGACATGACGATTCAGCTGACTGCCTTCGCGGCCCAGGCTCGGGCTGTGAGGTGGATCGAGCCGTCGGGTCGGATGGGGAGGCGGGCGCGGACCGCTTCGCGCAGCTCGTCCTGGTCGGGCTCGGGGAGGCTGCGGAGGTACGCCGGCGCGACCCCCTGGCCGCCGAGGAACGGCCGCCAGTAGTCGTCGAACGACGAGAACTCCGTCGGTACGACGATCTCGCGCGTGCCGACCGTCGTGAACCCGGCCTCGGTGAACAGCCCTTCGAGACCTTCCGCCGTGCAGAACGGGAAGCGGAGCCCTTCGTCGTGGTCGCGATCCTGCGGCCGGACGTCGATCATCGCGTCCCAGAAGTACTTCATCAGTTGCATCCCGTCGGCGTAGTCCCAGACGTACACCGCGACCGTCGAGCCGATCTCGCGCATCCGGCGCAGCGCCTCGATCCGCTCGGGGATGAAGTTGAGCACCAGACCGGCGACGACCGCGTCGTACGGACCGTCCGGGAGTTCGGCCGCGGACCGGACGTCGAAATCGGCCCGCTCGTCCTGGACCGTCTGCCGCGCGTACCCGACGAAACCTTCCGACGGATCCACGCCGAGCACCGAGGCCGGGTCCGCCGTACGCAGGATCGTGCTGGTCAGGGCGCCCGTACCGCACCCCACGTCCAGCCAGCGCAGTCCGGCGGGCTGATCCAGCCAGCGGACGAACTCCTCCGCGACCAGCCGGCTCCACCGGCCCACATACGACTCGTAGATGTCACCAGCCGACCACTCGTTCATCTCCGCAGGGTAGGCCTACCCGACACGAGTTGGGAGGGAGACACCGTCAAACCTGCTTGACGTATCGACGACAGGGGACGGGTAGCGTGCCGGTCTCCGTCGACGCGGGGTACTCGATGGCGCCGGTGTCGGTCCAGCCGCTGCGCTCGTAGAAGCGCCGGGCCCGCGCGTTGCCGGTCACGACCGCGAGCCACGCCTGCGAATGCCCGTTGGCCTTCACCTGCCGCTCGGCCTCGGACAGCAGTACGCCGGCGACCCCCGAACCGCGGTGCTCACGCGACACGTACACCTGCTCGACCTCGTCTCCCACCACCATCACGAATCCCGCGACCTCGCCGTCGACGACAGCGACGGTGGTGTCGGCGACGCGTTCCGCAGCCCGGGTCCAGAACGACTCCTTCGTCCGGAACGCGACGAGTTCCTCCGGCACGTGACCGAGGTGGCCGTCGCCCCATCCGGCGTACCAGATGGCTGCGACCGCGTCGGCGTCGGCGGGTTCGGCAGGGCGGATCGAGGCTGTCATTCCGTCAGCGTAAACACCGGGGAGGCCCCAGAAGACCCACGCCGCTCAGTCCGGGTCGTAGGCCAGGTTCGGCCGCAGCCAGCGCTCCACCTCGTCGACCGGCATCCCACGGCGTACGGCGTAGTCCTCGACCTGGTCGCGGCCGACGCGGCCGACGCTGAAGTAGCGCGAGGCCGGATTCTGGAAGATCAGACCGCTGACCGCCGCGGCCGGTGTCATCGCGAACGACTCGGTCAGCCCGAGGCCGATCGTGTCCGCCTGCAGCAACTCGAACAGGTCCTTCTTCTCGGAGTGGTCCGGACTCGCCGGGTACCCGAGCGCCGGCCGGATCCCACGGAACCGCTCGGCGTGCAGATCCTCCAGCACCGGCTCCGCGCCCGGTTCGAACCAGGCCCGTCGCGCCTCCAGGTGGATCCACTCGGCGAACGCCTCCGCCAGCCGGTCGGCCAGCGCCTTGACCATGATCGCGCGGTAGTCGTCGTTCCGTTCCTCGTACGTCGCGGCGAGCGCCTCGGCACCGTGGATCGCCACCCCGAACCCGCCGAGGTGGTCCCCGGCCGGCGCGACGTAGTCCGCCAGGCACCGGTTGTGCCGCCCGGCCGGCTTCGCGGTCTGCTGCCGCAGCATCGGGAAGCTCACGTCCCGGCCGTCGAGAACGATGTCGTCACCCTCGCTGTGCGCCGGCCAGAACCCGTACACCCCCTTGGCCGAGAAGGAGCCATTGGCAACGATCTCGTCGAGCAACGCGTTCGCGTCGTCGAAGAGCTCGCGGGCCACCGGCTGCTCCAGGATGGCCGGGTACTTGCCCTTCAGCTCCCAGGCCAGGAAGAGGAACTGCCAGTCGATCATCTCGCGCAGCGTCTCGATCGACGGCGACACCCGACGCAGCCCGGTGAACGTCGGCACCGGCAGCTCGGCGTGGTCGACCGGCTCGGCGTTGGCGCGGGCGTCGGCCAGCGTCAGCAGCGGGGTGCGCTGCTTCCCGGCGTGCTGCTCCCGAAGCCGCTCCTGCTCAGCCGCGTTGCTGCGGGCAAGCTCTTCGGCGCGCTCGTCGTCGAGCAGGTCCGACACCACCCCGACCACGCGCGACGCGTCCAGCACGTGCACGGTCGTGTTGTCGTACGCCGGCGCGATCCGTACGGCGGTGTGCTGCTTGGACGTCGTCGCACCGCCGATCAGCAACGGGAGCTTGAGTCCGCGGCGCTGCATCTCGGTGGCGACGGCAACCATCTCGTCGAGGGACGGCGTGATCAACCCGGACAGGCCGATCGCGTCGGCACCCTCGGCCACGGCGGTGTCGAGGATCCTCGCCGCCGGCACCATCACGCCGAGGTCGATCACCTCGTAGTTGTTGCAGCCGAGCACCACGCCGACGATGTTCTTGCCGATGTCGTGTACGTCGCCCTTGACGGTGGCGAGCACGATCTTGCCCTGGCCGCGCACCGACTCGGCGCGGCCTTCCAGCCGGGCCTGTTCCTTCTCCGCCTCCATGAACGGTTCCAGGTAGGCGACCGAGCGCTTCATCACCCGGGCGCTCTTCACCACCTGCGGCAGGAACATCTTGCCGGCGCCGAACAGGTCGCCGACGATCTTCATGCCGTCCATCAACGGGCCCTCGATCACGTCGAGCGGCCGGGGCAGCCGTTGCCGGGCCTCCTCGGTGTCCGCCTCGATGTAGTCGACGATGCCGTGGACGAGCGCATGCGACAGCCGCTCCTCGACCGTCCCCTCGCGCCAGGACAGATCGACCTCACGCTTGGTCCCGCGGCCGCTGACGGTCTCGGCGAAGGAGACCAGCCGGTCGGTGGCATCCGGCCGGCGATCGAACAGCACGTCCTCGACCAGTTCCAGCAGGTCCGGCGGGATGTCGGCGTACACCGCGAGCTGTCCCGCGTTCACGATGCCCATGTCCAGGCCGGCCTTGCCCGCGTGGAACAGGAACGCCGAGTGCATCGCCTCGCGGACCACGTCGTTGCCGCGGAACGAGAACGACAGGTTCGAGATACCGCCGCTCAGGTGCACGCCGGGGCAGCGTTCCTTGATCAGCGGCAAGGCCTCGAGGAAGGCCTTGGCGTAGCCGTTGTGCTCGGCGATGCCGGTCGCGACGGCCAGGACGTTCGGGTCGAAGATGATGTCCTCGGGCGGGAAGCCGGCCTTCTGGGTGAGCAGATCGTAGGCCCGCGCGCAGATCTCCACCTTGCGCTCGGTGGTGTCGGCCTGACCCTGCTCGTCGAAGGCCATCACCACCACGCCGGCGCCGTAGTCGCGGACCCGCCGGGCCTGTTCGAGGAACTGTTCCTCGCCCTCCTTGAGGCTGATCGAGTTGACCACGCCCTTGCCCTGGACGCACTTCAGCCCGGCCTCGAGCACGGACCACTTCGAGCTGTCGATCATGATCGGGATCCGGGCCACCTCGGGCTCGGTCGCGATCAGGTTCAGGAACGTGGTCATCGCCTGCTCGCTGTCGAGCAGGTCGGCGTCCATGTTCACGTCCAGCAGGTTCGCCCCGCCGCGCACCTGCTCCAGCGCGACGTCGACGGCGGCCTGGTAGTCGCCGCTCTCGATCAGCCGGCGGAAGCGGGCCGACCCGGTGACGTTGGTCCGCTCGCCGATCATCACGAACCCGGTGTCCGGCCCGATCCGGAACGGCTCGAGCCCGGAGAACCGGGTGGTGTGGTCCGGCGGTACGACGGTCCGCGGTGCCAGGCCGGCCACGTTCGCCGCGATCTGCTCGATGTGGGCGGGGGTCGTGCCGCAGCAGCCGCCGACGATGTTGACCAGGCCGGACTCGGCGAACTCGCGCAGCATCCCGGCGGTCTGCTCGGGCGTCTCGTCGTACCCGCCGAACGCGTTCGGGAGACCGGCGTTCGGGTGCGAGGCGACGTAGGTGCCGGCGAACCGGGCCAGGTCGGCCACGTGCGGGCGGAGCTCGCGGGCGCCGAGCGAGCAGTTGACGCCGACGATCAGCGGCTCGGCGTGCTCGACCGAACTCCAGAACGCCTCGACCGTCTGCCCCGACAGGGTCCGGCCGCTCAGGTCGACGATGGTCACCGAGATCCACAGCGGCAGCTGCGGCGCGACCTCGCGGGCCGCCGCGATCGCGGCCTTCACGTTCAGGGTGTCGAAGATGGTCTCGATCAGCAGCAGGTCCACGCCGCCCTCGGCCAGCGCCGCGATCTGCTCGGCGTACGCGTCCCGCACCTGCTCGAAGGTCACCGCCCGGTACGCCGGATCCTCCACCCGCGGCGACAGCGACAGCGTCACGTTCAGCGGCCCGATCGAACCGGCGACGAACCGGTTGCCGAACTCGTCCGCGGCCTGCCGCGCGAGCCGCGCCCCGGCGATGTTCATCTCGCGGACGTGGTCCTGCAGACCGTAGTCGGCCTGCCCGATGCTCGTCGCGGTGAACGTGTTCGTGGTGGTGATGTCCGCGCCGGCGGCCAGGTACTGCCGGTGGACGTCGAGGACGACGTCCGGCCGGGTCAGGTTGAGCAGGTCGGGATCACCGGTGACGTCGTGGGTGTGACCGGCGAAGCGGTCGCCCTGGTAGTCGGCCGGAGTCAGCTTGGCGGACTGCAGCATCGTGCCCCAGGCACCGTCCAGGACCGCGACCCGCTGATCCAGCAGCTCCCGGAGAGCGGTCTCGCTCATCTGCCGTCACCTCCAGAAAATCTCCGGAGGCGCCCTTGCAGTCAGAACTCCGGGCCGAGCGTGGCGGACCGATGGGTCCGTTGCAGCGCCTCTCGACCTGGCCGCACCATGTTAGCGGCGTCACATGGCCAGCACAGGGCCCTTGCCCATTTGGTGAGACGGCTGTTCAGTCAGTGGATGAGCGCCTGGATGGCCGGGGCGTAGAGGCCGGCGATGGTCTCCGGGTCGGCGGTGGTGCTCGGACCGGTCTTGTCGATCGACATCACCGCACCGAGGCCGAGCAGTTGGGCGGTGATGAGCTCGGCGCGCAGACCCGCGTCGTCTCCGGTGAGGCGGGCGGCGAACGCACGCGTCACCTGGTCACGGAAGTGCTCGCGGATCAGGGCGCGCTCGTCACCGCCGCCCGCCGCGAAGATCACCCGGACGAGCAGGTCGAGACCGTTCTCGCGGCGGTAGTTCACCAACGTCAGTACGGCGTGCCGGCCGAGATCCTCATCGGGTGCGCCGAGCAGGAGCTGGGCTGCCTCGCTGAAGTCCGCGACCTGCTCGAACAGCGCTTCCTTGCTGCCGAAGTGCTTGACGATCAGCGCCGCGCTCACGTTCGCGTCGGCGGCGAAGCGCGGGCGCAACCTGACCGCCGCGCGTCAGGGTCACGTGGGTCAGGACCGTCACCACGATCGTGCTGCAGATGGCGGCCCCGATCGTGCGCATCAGCGTGTTGAGTCCGTTCGCCGCGGCCGTTTCGGTCACCGGCACAGCATGCATGATCAGGGCCGGTAGTGCGGAGTACGCGACCGCGGTGCCGGCCGAGACGACTGTCGCCCCGGCCACGATCCCGGGCACGTTGCCACTGGTGAACAGCCGGACGACGTACCCGGCCGCCATCAGCACCGACGCGATCGCGAGCGTGAACCGTGGACCGCGAGCGGCCGAGATCCGCGCCGACACCGGTGACAGCACCACCATCGCGAGACCACCGGGCAGCAGGCAGAGCCCGCTGATGACGATCGACTCACCGAGGCCGTACCCGGTCCACGTCGGCTCCTGCACGAGTTGCGCGGTCGTCAGCGAGTTCGCGTAGAACGAGAACCCGATCAGCAGCGCGGCCAGGTTCGTGAACAGGATGGCGGGCCGCGCGGACACCCGCAGGTCGACGAGCGGACCGGTCGTCCTGAGCTCGTACCATCCCCACAGCGGCACGATCGCCACCGCTGCGACGTACAGGCCGGCCATCGCCGTCGTACCCCAGCCGCTGCCCTTGGACACGGCCAGCAGCAGGCAGACCAGGAACGCGCTCATGCCCAGTGCGCCCAGGACGTCGAAGCGGCCTCTGGTCCGCAGAGCCGACTCGGGCACGATCAGCAGGACCAGGGCGAAGTCGAGTACGCCGATGCCGGCGCAGATCCAGAACATCGTGTGCCAGTTGGAGTACTCCACGACCAGCGTCGCCGCCGGGATGCCGAACGCCGCGCCGACGCCCAGCGTCGAGCTCATCAGGGCGATCGACGGGATCACCCGGCGCGGCTCGAGTTCGTCGCGCAGGATGCTGATCCCCAGTGGTACGACGGCGACCGCGGCACCCTGGAACGCGCGGCCGGCGATCAGCACCGCCAGGTCCGAGCTGCTTGCGCAGAGCAACGAACCGATGACCATCGAGCCGAGAGCGATCAGCAGCACCCGGCGTTTGCCGTACATGTCGCCGGCCCGGCCGAGCAGCGGCGTGAACACCGCGCCGGTGAGCAGCGTGACGGTGATCAGCCAACTGACGTCGGCTGGCCCCCGATGCGTGATCCGCGGCAGCTCCGGCAACAGCGGCACGACGATCGTCTGGCTGATCGAAACCAGGACCCCGCAGGACGCCAGTGCGCCCAGCACGAGGCGCGGACGGGCTGGGCGGACGGTCGAGCTCACACGACTCCTCGCAGGGGTGAACACTTGTTTACTTCCACCTCAGGGTATGACGACCACCCCGGAATGGCCCACCGAATCCCCTGTGAACTGGACCACCGGCGGGCGGGCGGTGATCGCCTAGCGTGAGGCCATGCGGATCTTTGTCGCCGGTGCCACCGGCGCGATCGGACGCCTGCTCGTACCCCTCCTGGTCGCCGACGGCTACGAGATCACCGCCCTGACCAGACGGGACCCGGCCCCACTCGAGCGCGAAGGTGTGACGGCTGTCGTGGGAGACGTGTACGACGCCGAGACGTTGCGCGAGGTGGTCGCGGCGGCTCAGCCGGAGGTGGTCATGCACCAACTGACCGACTTGGGCTCGCGGGACTTCGCGGCGAACGGGCGGATCCGGCAGGTGGGCACCCGCAACCTGGTCGACGCCGCGCTCGCCGCGGGCGTGCGACGGATGATCTCGCAGAGCATCTCCTGGGCCTACGAAGGCGGCGACGAACCGGCCGTCGAGTCGACGCCGCTGGATCTCGGCGCAGCCGACGATTCCCGACGCGGAATGGTCGACGCGGTGGCCCAACTCGAAAGCATCACCGCCGAGGCGCCCGAGTGGGTGGTGCTGCGGTACGGCATGCTCTACGGCCCGGGCACTTGGTACACCAAGGGCGGTCTGATGGCCGACCTCGCCGCCGCGGGCAGTCTTCCGGCCGGCGCGGACGTCACGAGCTTCCTGCACGTCGAGGACGCCGCGATCGCCGCCGTCCAAGCGCTCACCTGGCCGACCGGCGCGGTCAACATCGTCGACGACGAACCCGCTCCGGCATCCGCCTGGATGCCCGTGTTTGCCGAGGCCGTCGGCGCTCCCGCTCCCCCACCGACGCAATCCAACCGACCCCCGTGGGCCCGCGGCGCCTCCAACACCTACGCCCGTACACACCTAGCGTGGACGCCGACTCACCCGACGTGGCGCACCGGCTTCTTTGGCGGCTCGGGCCAGCAGTAGCCCGCAGGCAACGGCGCACAGCGATCGGACCCGGGCCTCGGAGGGGTAGGAGGCGCGCCGGGTCCGATCGGTTTCGGTCCGCTTCAGCGGGGGGTAGCGCTGGGGTCAGCGGACCGGGCCTGGGACGAGTTCGATGGTTGCCTTGTGGTGGTGGCCGGTCGGGTCGACCCAGCCGACCTCGACCTTGTCGCCGGGGTGCTGCTTGTTCAACAGGGCGGAGAGGGTGTCGGGCGACTCGACCGGCTTTCCGGCAAAGGAGGTGATGACGTCTCCGGGCTCGATCCCGGCCTCGTCCGCCTTGCCGTTCGCGAGGACGCCTCCGACCACCGCGCCGGTCGTGGTCACGTCCGGCAGGACCGAGATGCCGAGCATCGCCGACTCGCCGATGTGCACGGTGTCCGACGCCTGACCGGCCTCGATCTGGTCGGCGATCTCCATCGCCTCGTTGATCGGAATCGCATACCCCTGTGTCGGGGTCTGTCCCTGCCCGTTCCCCGAGGCACCGCCCGACGCACCGCCGTTGCCGTCGCCCGCACCGGATCCGGGCCCGCCGTACCCGTTGCCGCCGTACGCCGCCAAGGTCGCAGTCGCGGCGGTGCTTGCGGCAGTTTGTCCCGGCCGACCCGTGCCTCCGTTGTTACCGCCCGAGCCGGCCGTGTCGACGCCGATCACCTGGCCGGCCGCATCGGCCAGCGGTCCGCCGGAGTCGCCGGCCTGGATGTTCGCGTTGGTCTGGATCAGGTTGGTCAGGTGCTCCGGGTCCTGGCCGTTCTGGTCGGTCGCGGTGATCGACTGGTTCAGCCCGGTCACGGTGCCGGGCGCGTAGCTCGGCGTACCGCCGACGCCGCCGGCGTTGCCGATCCCGACCACCTGGTCCCCGAGCGTGACCTTGTCCGAGTCACCGATCGTGGCCGTCGGCAGTCCGGACGCGTCTTTCAGTTTCAGTACGGCGACGTCGTGGGCCTCGTCGTACCCGACCACACTCGCCGAGTACGTCCTGCCGTTGCCGATGTCGACCACAGAGATCGACGTCGCGCCCTCGACCACGTGGTGATTGGTGAGAACCTCACCGTCGGACGTCAGCACGATCCCTGTCCCGGCCGCCCGCGCACCTTCGAACCCGAGCACCGAGTTCACGTCCACCAGTCCGGGCGAGACCTGGGCCGCCACCGCGGCCGGATTCAGGTGCTGCTGCGCGAGCTGCGAACCGTTCCCGCCCACTCGCTGGTCGATGCCCCAGGCAACCGATCCGGCGACCAGCGCGACGGCCAGGCCCAGCGCCGCGGCTCCGAGCAGCCGCCCCCGCTTCCGCGGCGGCTTCTGCTGCGGGACGCCGTACGGCGGATAGCCCGGGTACTGCGGATAGCCGAGGTGCGGCGGACCGGCCTGGTACGGCGCGGACTGCTGGGGACCGGCGTGCTGCCAGTAGCCCGGCTGCGGAGCGGGGCTCTGGTTTCCGGCGCCTTGCTGACCGGCGCCCTGTTGCCAGCCGCCGGCGCCCTGCCCTTGTCCCGCTCCCTGCCGTCCCGCGCTGTCGTCCATGTTCCGATTGCCTCCTCGGCGAGTGCTTTCCGCCTCCGAGTAGAGCGCGCGAGACTGAGAACTCCATCGACCCAATAGATGAGTTCCCTGAGAATCCGGAGTGGCGTCCGCCACACCCGCTACGTCGCCAGCAGCCGCCGTACTGCTTCGACGACGGCGTCGCGACGGGACTTCCGGTCCGGCGCGGCTGCGCCGTACTCGGGATTCATCGAGGACCAGCTGGTGGCGATGGCCTGGAGCAGGGCCAGCAGCTCGGCCGGGGCGAAATCCGCCGGTACGACGCCGGATCGCTGCGCCTGGTCGAGGTCGCCGAGCCGGCTCTTGTTGACCGCGACGATCGCCTCCAGGGCGGTGCCCTCCGGACGCTCCAGGCGGTACCAGATGTTGAGCCGCTGGTGCTCTGGGTGCTCCTCGAAGTAGTCGAAGACACGGCCGGCGTACCCGGGCAGATCGGCCGTGTCGAAGCCGACCTCGGCCAGGTAGGCGTCGACGGCAGCGGTATAGACCGCGTCGAACAGCCCGTCCTTGCTGCCGAAGTAGGCGTACAGCATCGCCTTGTTGCAGCCGGCCACCTCGGCGATCCGGTTCACCCGCGCGCCGGCGATCCCGCGGGCGGCGAACTCCTCGGTCGCGGCGGCCAGGATCCGCGCCCTGGTCCGGTCGGCGTTCCTCTGCATGCAGCCCAGCCTAACAACCATCCGGTTGGTTGATTTCCCGAACAGGCTGCGGTTAGCTGGGAATACATCCAACCAGTTGGTTAGTTAGGGCTGACATGAGCAAAGTATGGTTGATCACCGGTAGTTCCCGCGGGCTCGGTCGCGCCCTCACCGAGGCGGTCCTGGCCGCCGGCGACCGGGCGGTCGCCACCGCCCGCAAACCCGAGCAACTCGACGATCTGGTCATCGAGTACGGCGACCGGATCCGCGCCGTGGCCCTGGACGTCACCGACGCGGCCGCGGCGAAGGACGCCGTACGGACAGCTTTCGACGAGTTCGGCGCTCTCGACGTGGTCGCGAACAACGCCGGGTACGCGAACAGTGCCGCGATCGAGCAGACCACCGACGCGGACTTCCGGGCGCAGATCGAGACGAACCTGTTCGGCGTCGTCAACGTCACGAAGGCCGCGCTCCCGGTGTTCCGGCGGCAGCGCAGCGGTCACTTCCTGCAGTTCTCCTCGATCGGCGGGCGGGCCGGAGGTACGCCGGGCATGGGCGCGTACCAGACCGCGAAGTACGCGGTCGAAGGGTTCTCCCAGGTGCTGAGCAACGAGGTCGCGCCGTTCGGTGTGAAGGTGACGATCATCGAGCCGGGTGCGTTCCGGACCGACTGGGGTGGTGCGTCGATGACGCTGGCGCCGGTCGACCCCGATTACGACTCCACCGTCGGCGCGATGAACCGCTACCGGCTCGAGACCGACGGCAAGCAGCCCGGCGACCCGGCCAAGGCCGCCCGCGCGATCCTGGACATCGTTGCCCTCGACAACCCACCGCTCCAGCTGCTGCTGGGCAAGGACGCCCTCGCCCACGCCGACCAGGCCTCCCGGTCCCGAGCCGACGAGGCCGCCGCCTGGGCCCACATCACCACGTCGACGGACTACGCCGACTGACCGGGTCCGGAGGCCGCACCGGGGGGTCAGCGGCGGGGCGGGACCCGGGTGCGGGTCAGGTCGGCGGCGACGACGATCTCGCCGGCGAACTCCGCGGCGGCCTCGTCGTGGAACGCCTGCGGATCCAGGTAGCGCTGGGAGAAATGCGTGAGCACGAGTTTGCGGACGCCGCACTCCTGGGCCACCCGGGCCGCCTGGCGGGCGGTGAGGTGACCGAACCGGCGGGCCAGGGCCGCCTCGGTGGACAGGTAGGTGGACTCGATCACGAGCAGGTCGGCCCGGTCGGCGAGTTCGAGGACGTTGTCGCAGAGCCGAGTGTCCATGACGAACGCGAAGCGCTGTCCGGCCCGCGGCTCGCTGACCTGCTCGATCGTCACCGTGCGCCCGTCCACTTCGATCGACCCGGCCTGCTGCAACCGCCCGACCGCCGGACCCGCCACGCCGTACTCGGCGAGCTTGTCCGGCAGCATCCGCCGCCCGTCGGGCTCGATCAACTGGTACCCGAAGGACTCGATCGGATGCTCGAGCCGCCGCGCCCACAGTTGCCCGAACGGGCCGACCGACAGCAGCCCGTCCTCCTCGACGGGCTCCTCGAGCAACTCGGCTCGCTCGTAGAAGGAAGCGGCGTACCGGAGGCGGGTGAAGTACGCCTGACCCGACGCCGGGTAGTGCGCCCGGACGGGATGCGGTACGTCGTCCAGCGACAACCGTTCCACGATGCCCGGGACGCCGAGGCAGTGGTCGCCGTGGAAGTGGGTGACGCAGAGCCGGGTGATCGCGCCGGCCGGCACCCCGGCGTACAGCATCTGCCGTTGCGTTCCCTCACCGGGATCGAAGAGGAACCCGTCGGTGTCCCAGCGCAGGAAGTAGCCGTTCTGCGTGCGCTCACGCGAGGGCACCTGACTCCCGGTGCCCAGCACAACCAGTTCGCGCACCCGCCCAACAGTAGCTAATGCAACGCCTTCTGGAACGCCATGACGAACTGCCGCACCTCGGCCGACTCCCAGATCAGCGGCGGCCGGATCTTCAGCACTCCCCCACCGGGCCCGGTCGTTCCGACGAGTACGCCGTACTCCCGCAACCGCTCGGCGAAGTCAGCCGCGCCCGGCACCTCGACGCCGATCATGAGTCCCTGGCCGCGGACACCCGGCACGAGGGCTTCGAGACCAGCCCGCAGTTCGTCGCCGACCCGGCCGGAGCGCCGGACCAAGTCGGTCTGCTCGATCACGTCGAGGACGGTCAGCGCGGCGACACAGGACACCGGGTTGCCGCCGAAGGTGCTGAAGTACTCGTCGACCTCGACGAAGGCTTCCGCGATCTCCCGGCGGGTGATCAGGGCCGCGATCGGGTGCCCGTTGCCCATCGGCTTGCCGAGGGTGACGAAGTCCGGCGTCAGCCCGAAGTCCTGGAATCGCCACAGGTTGCGGCCGCCCCGCCCGAAGCCGGCCTGGACCTCGTCCGCCAAGAACAGCCCACCCGACGCCCGCGCCTCGTCCTGCAAGCCGCGCATGAAGGAGTCGGCCGGCGTCAGGATCCCAGCGCTGCTGAACACACTGTCGACCGCGAGCAACGCCAGATCGTGGCCGGCCCGCCTCAGCTCCGCTCGCGCGGCACGAACCCGTTCCGTCGCAGCAACGCTGTCGTCGCCAGGATTCCGGGGCGCCTCGAAGATCGCGACATGCGCGGGCCGCGCCTGCGCCGGGTAGGTGTTGGTGGAGAGGGCCGCCGTCGCCTCGCTGACCCCGTGATACGCGAGGTCGGCCACGATCGCGCCACCCCGTCCGGTGACGACCCGCGCCATCCGCCAGGCGAGGTCGTTGGCCTCACTGCCCGAGTTGGCGAACACACACGTGTCCAGCCCGTCCGGCATCGAGGCCGTCAGACGTTCGGCCAGCTCGACCACGTTGGGATGCAGGTAGCGCGAGTTCAGATTGAGTACGGCGGCCTGCCGCGAGATCGCCTGGACGACGGCCGGATGCGCGTGCCCGACGACGGGGACGTTGTTGTAGGCATCGAGATACCGGCGGCCGTCCGCGGTGTGGACCCACGCGCCTTCGGCCCGCACGACCTGCAGGGGCGACCGGTAGAACAGCGGCGACAGCTCACCACCCAGCGCGGCATGCCGTCGTACCAGCAGCGTCGGATCGGGAGTCTGGGCGGAGGCGACGCGCGAGGTTCCGCACAGCCGGTGGAAACGGTCGGCGAGGTCGCCCGCGGGGAACCCGGCGAGGAGGTCGAGGATCCGCCAACTGCCGGCGACCAGGCTGGTCAGGTATTCCTCGTTGTCCGGGAAGAGCGGCGCGCGCCAGGCCGAGATGAGGACGCTCGCCGCGGATCGGGCGAGGACCAACTCCCCGATCAGCGCGACCTCGGCAGGCTCGAGCGGCAGGACCCGCTGATACCCGTCGAGAAAGCGACCGGCGTCGTTCCAGAAGTCATCCGACTCGCGCAGCAGTGACGTCAGGCTGATCGCGAGGTCGGCCACCCGAGCCGTGTGGTGCATGTCGCCGAAGTCGATCACTCCCGCGATGCCGCCGTCCTGCAGGAGGACGTTGCTCAACGTCACGTCGCCGTGCAGCACGAACCCCGGCAACTCCCGCGTCGCCTGTTCGAGCGCCTCGAACCGATCGAGCAGCCGGTGCATCGGCACGCGGCGAGTCTCGTCCGGCAGCCCATCGGCGTACGGTCGCAGCGTGGTCACGACCCGCGGATCCCAGTCGAGCCGCCGGAACGCCGCCGGATGCCCGAACCCCTGCAAGGCGCGCGTCAGCCGCGCACTCACCGATCCGAACTCAGCCGCGAACCACACGGGCAGCGCGGTCAGGTCCGCGACCTCACCCGGCATCACGGTCATCACGCGGACCAGATGTGTCCGGCCGTCGTCGGCCTCGACCGTCACCACCGAACGACCGTCCAGGCCGGGCAGCACCCGTGGGATCGGCAGGTCCGGGTCGACCTGCTCGACGTGACGCATCGCGGCGGACTCCATCGCGATCTGGTCCGGGTCGTCACCCGAGTTCGACACCTTGATCACCAGCCGCCGGCCGTCCGGCGCGACGGCGAGGAAGTTCCGGTCCCGCTCGCTGCGCAGGTCCGACACGTCGGCGTCGATCCCGTACTCCGCCCGCAGCAACCGCGCCGCCGAGGTCAGCCCGACCCGCGGCGGATCCTCCTGCATGCTGGGCGTCCGCGTCGGCGTGGTGTGCACGGCAACTCCTTGACAGACGGCGTGTTGCAGCAGTGCCCCGCGGAATCATGAGCACGCGTCGCGCGGGGCACTGCTGGCTCAGGGGAGGACGAGTGGACCGGCGTCGATCAGCAGCGACGGTACGACGACGCTGTCCATGAAGGTCGTGTCACCGCACTCCCGGGTGTTGCCGACCGCAACAACAGCGTTGAGTACGTCGACCATCCGGAAGGTGAAACGCACCTGCGGATGCCAGGCGACGAGCTCACCGCCCTCAGCCCAGTACGTGCCGTCCCGCGTCGTACCGGTGACCAGCGTCTGCTTCGGGTGCAGGGACCGCAGGTAGTCGAGCCGGTTCACCACCAGGCCGCTGCCGCACTCGGCCAGCAACTCCTCGTCCGAGCTGTCACCCGGGTCCAGCAGCAGGTTGGACGGGCTCGGGTCGCCGCCGAACCGCCAGCCGTCGGGTACGGCGTGTCCGGTCGGGACGCCACCGGTGACGGCGGCGCGCCGCCGGTCGGAGACGACACCGGTCAGCACGCCGTGGTCGATCAGCTGGGTGCGGCGGCGTACGTTGCCTTCGGCATCAAAACCGCTGGGCAGACCCGCCGTGTCGGCACCGTCGTCGACCAGGCTGAGCAGGTCGCTCACCACCTTCTGCCCCATCCGCCCGGCGACTGCGGAGCGGCCGGTTGCGTAGCCGGTCGCGCCGAGGACGAAGTGTCCGTACGTCGCGATCAGCGTGATGACGGCCTGTGGTTTCAGCAGCACCCGGCACGGGCCGTGGTGGGCTTCACGGGTCGGCAGCGGACTCAGCGCCGCACGCAGCCGCGCCGGGATGTCGTCCACCGGGATCCGGTCCGCGTCGCGGTTCATGGAGCGGACGCTGACCGAGTTGTCGCCCTTCTTGGCGATCGCCTGGATCGATGCCTTCGTCAACGTCTCGGCCCGGAACAGCCCGTCGGAGTCGGCCACGACCCGATCCAGTACGTCGTACCTGATCGCCCCGCCCAGTGACGTCGACGAGTCGAGCCCGTCCCGCACGGTCGTGAACCACCGATGCCGGACCGCAGGATCCGCCTCCAGCACCGACTCGGCCGGCTCCACCTTCGGCACCGGACGGGAATGATCAACGGAAGGTGCGGACGCCGTTGGTGTCGCAGGTCCCGGTGGAAGGTCGGCGAGCGCCGCGTCGATGCGGGCTGCGAGGGCGCGGACCGCCTCGGGGTCGAGGGTTTCCAGGGAACCGGCGACGGAGCGGCCGTCGCGGGTGGTGCGGACCCGGACCCGGAGGCGGCGTTCGCTGTGCTGAGCCGTGACCTCGGACTCGGCGAAGCGGAGCAGGTCGGCGTGCTCACCGAGGACGTCGAGCCGGGTACCTTCCCCGAGGATCTCCAGCGCTTGTTCGACCTGGGACCGTGCCATTCCTGATTCCTCCTCCACCCGACCGCCTCGGCCGCTCATCGGCCCACCTGTACGTTCTGGAAGCGGCCTGGGACCGTGCCGTGACCGACGTGGGCGACCTGCAGCGGTTCGCCCTTGTTGCAGGACGGGACGCCGTGCACCTTCCACTCGTCCGGTCCTCCCAGCGCGTCGAGGCTGGCCCAGAACTGCGGTGTCACGCTCTGGTACGTGCAGTTCTTCAGCATCCGGCCGACCTTGCCGTCGCGGATCTCCCAGCCGATCTCGGTGCCGAACCGGAAGTTCATCCGCTGGTCGTCGATCGAGAACCCGCGGTTGGTGTCGACCAGGATGCCGCGCTTGGTGCCCGCGATCATCTCCGCAAGCGAGGAATCTCCCGGCTCCAGGCAGATGTTCGTCATCCGCACCAGCGGCAGCCGCTGCCAGCCGTCGGCGCGGGCCTGGCCGGTCGACTCGCCACCGAGCGCCCCGGCCGACTCCCGGCCGGACATGTAGCCGACGAAGATGCCGTCCTTGACCAGTTGCGTCCGTTGCGCCGGCACGCCTTCGTCGTCGTACCCGAAGGAACCGAGGGCGCCCGGGATGGTGGCGTCGGCGTACGCCGAGACGATCGGGGACCCCCAGCGGAAGGTGCCGCGGCGTTCGGGGGTGGCGTAGGTGCCGCCGGCCAGGCTGACCTCGGTCCCGAGCGCACGGTCGGCCTCCATCGGGTGACCGGCGCACTCGTGCAGCACCATCGCAAGCTGGTTGCCACCGGCAATGAGTGTGGTGATCTCGTCCGGGCACTGCGGCGCGGACAGCAGGGCGACGGCCTCGGAGGCGATCCGGGCCGCCTCCCGGTCCAGGCCGAGCGAGATCACGTGCTCGTAGCCGGCGGTGGCGAAGTCGCCGCGCTGGCCGCGGATCTGCCGCGGTACGCCCTGCGGGAAGGACCGGCGCTGCAGGTCGTCGCCGTCACCGGCGTTGACCAGCAGGCCGCCGCCGCTCTCGGTCAGGGTCTGCTCGATCAGCGCGCCCTCGGTGTTCGCGAACACCTTCTCGTCCCGGTAGAAGTCCATCGAGGCCTCGATCTGCTGGACCAGCGGACCGGCGGTCGACGCCTCCTTCACCGTCGCGGCGAGTAGGTCGAGCTTGCCGGACAACGGCACGGTGAACGGGTCGACCTGCATCGGCGAGCACCACCGGGCCCGGGTGGTCACCGGCGACCCGAGCTCCACCTGCCCGCCCCCACCGGCCGCGCGGGCCTGGCCGACCGCCTGGGCGACCACCGCGTCGAGCCCCTGGCGATCCAGCCGATGAGTGGCGGCGAACCCCCACCGGCCGCCGATCACCACCCGCAGGCCGAGCCCGGTGGAGTCGTCGTACCCGACCTCGCCGGGACCGTCGAGTTCCACCAGCACCTGCTCGTGCGTCCGCCGTACGACGCGAACGTCGCCGTACTGCACGTCCGCGGGAAGCAGCCCGAGCACCGCCTCGGCGGTATCGCGCATCACCGGTGAATCAGACATTCGGGACCTCCGATGCAATGGACGGAACGGGCGCCTCGATGGCAGCACTGTAGCAGACACTACGAGAATCTGAGAAGACGTTGTGTTTGCTACAGACCGTGCGGACAACGGAACCGGCCCCGCACCTTCGCGCGGGGCCGGTTCGGTCAAGCAGGGAAGGGGATCAGCGCCGTTTGGGGCGGACGTCGATGGCCAGGCTGATGGAGAACGCGACCACGACCGCGGCGCCGCCGAGCAGAGTCAGCGCGGTGTCGCCGAGCAGACCGGTGGCCATCACCGCCAACGTGAGGCCGAGTGCGAGCACCACGGCGACGGCGATCTTCCAGTCGTCACCGATGATGAAGTCGTACCAGAACTGCCCGAAGGCCTTGAGAAACCTCACTTCTTCACCTCCACAGGGACGTCACCGGCGGCCACCGGCGCGGCCGGGACCCGCAGCACTGAGACGAAGATCCGGCTGAGCAGGAGCCAGGCGGCCAGCAGGACGAGGATCATCAGGTCGTGACCCGGCCAGTCGATACTCTCCCGGCCGTCACGGAAGATGCCGAGACCCTCCACGGCCCAGTAGGTGCCGAACGACGCGAGCAGCAGGCCCACGCCGTACTTGAGCAGGTTCTCGTTGATCATCGACAGCGGGCGGCGGAGTGCGACCGCGGCACCGAGCACGATCACCACCGCGGCGATCGCCCCGAGGCTGGCGCCCGGGATGTTGCCGGCGTTCAGGCCGAACGTCAGCACGATGAAGACGACCTCCATACCTTCGAGGAAGACGCCCTTGAAGGACACCATGAAGGCGAACAGGTCGAAGCTGCTCCTGGTCTGGCCGGCCGCCTTCGCCGCCTCGACCTCTTCTCGGAAGATCGCCTCCTCGTCGTGGATCGCCTTTCGCCCCGACGATCTGAGGATTGCCTTGCGCAACCACTGCAGGCCGAAGATCAGCAGCAGGCCGCCGATCGCGAGCTGCAGGGCCGACTCCGGCAGCCAGTTCGCCAGCGCGTAGCCGGCCGCCACGGTGACCACCGCGAGCGCGCCGAGCGCGGCGAAGGTCCCGGCCAATGCCGACCGCCAGCTGCGGGTGTACCCCATCGCCATCACGATCGTGGTGGCTTCCACCATCTCCACGAAACACGCGACGAACGTCGCGATGATCAACCCCCACGTTGCCGCATCCATCTCCCACATCCTCGTCTCAGATGAAACATATGCTGCACGAAACGATAGTTACGTAGTGATGAGCGTGTCAACGGCTATGAGAACGGCGCCTCCGGCGCCGGGAGGAAGCCGCCTTCGGCGGCGGGGGGTGGGGGCGCTCAGCGTGTCAACGGCACGGCGGACGAGGGAATGGTCTGAATTCGGGCAGGCCGAAGTGCCCGAGGGAGGGGCTCGGGCGCTTCGGTGCTGGGGTCAGGCCAGGGCGGCCGCCAGCGTGGCGGACGAGATGTTGCCGCCGCAGGACACCACGGCGACGCGCTTCCCCTCGAGTTCGGTACGGCGCGCGCGTACGGCGGCGAACGCCATCGCGGCGGATCCCTCGATCAACTGGTGTTCGGTGTCGATCACCGTCCGCAGCGCGGCGCCGATCGCGTCCTCACTCACCAGCACCCAGTCGTCGACCAGGTCGCGGCACAACGGGAACGTGATGCTGCCCGGTTCGACGCTGCCCGCCGTACCGTCGGACAACGTCTCCTGCCCGTCCACCTGGACGATCCGGCCGGCCCGGACCGACGCGGCCATCGCGTCGTCGCGCACCGGCGAGGCGCCGTACACGCGGATCCCAGCCCGGTGCTTCTTGAGCACCGACGCGACACCGCTGATCAGGCCGCCGCCACCGACGGCCACGACCACGGCGTCGAGCGGAGCGCCGGCCAGCTGCTCGAGCATCTCGACCGCGACCGTGCCCTGGCCGGCGATGATGTCCGGGTCGTTGTACGGCGGCACGTAGGCCAGGCCGTGCTCGGCGGCGTATGCCCGCGCCTTCGGCTCGAGCACTCCGGAATCGTTGCCCTCGGCCCGTAGTTCGAGACCGAGCCGGCGCAGCGCGGCGACCTTGCTGGGTGACGCGTTCTCCGGCAGGTACACGATGCCGCGTCCGCCCAGTGTCGCCAGCGCGTTCCCGACGCCGAGCCCGTGGTTGCCGGTCGACGCCGTCACCACGCCGCTCGCCCGCTGCTCCTCGGTGAGCGTCAGGATCTTCGCCATCGCCCCACGCGCCTTGAACGAGCCGGTGCGCTGGAGGTGCTCGCACTTGACCAGCACCTCCGCCCCGAGTTCGTCGCTGAACGCGCCGAAGCGGACGAACGGCGTGAGCGGCAGGTGCTCACGCAGCCTCGGCGCGACCCGTTCCGCCCGCTCAGCGGCTTCCGCGGGACTCAATGTCATGTACGACTCCTATCCGGTTGCCACCGAGAGCTGGGTGCGCAGGCCGGCTCGTAGTGGGATGCACATCGGTTTACCACTGACCGGGTGCGGGACGACCTTCGACTCCACACCGAACACGTCCCGGATGATGTCGCAGGTGAACACCTCCTCCGGCGGCCCCTGGGTGACCAGGCCGCCGGACTTCATCACGAACACGTGGTCGGCGTACTCCGCGGCCATGTTGAAGTCGTGCAGCACCATCGCGACCGTCTTGCCCTGCTCCTGGTTGAGCTGGTGCAGCAGGTCGAGCACCTCGAGCTGGTAGGCGACGTCGAGGTACGTCGTGGGTTCGTCGAGCAGGATCAGGTCCGTGCCCTGGGCCAGGCACAGCGCGATCCACACCCGCTGCCGTTGCCCCCCGGACAGCTGGTCCACGTGCTGGTGCCGGAGCTCCGCCGTACTGGTCACGTCCATCGCCCACTCGACGGCCTCCTTGTCGGCGGGGCTCGGCACCTTGAGCGAGGCGCGGTGCGGGTGACGGCCGAACCAGACCAGATCCTCGACCGAGATCGACTCGGGCGTGACCAGGACCTGCGGCAGGATCGCGAGCAGCCGGGCCACCTCCTTCGTCGGTGTGTCCTGGATCGACTTCCCGTCCAGGATCACACTTCCCTTCTGCGGGGGCAGCAACCGGGCCAGGGCCCGCAGCGCGGTGCTCTTGCCGGAGCCGTTGGGACCGATCAGCACGCTGACCTTCCCGTCCGGGATGGTCAGGGTCAGGTCCTTGGCGATGACGCGCTGGTCATAGGCGAGCTGGACGCCCTGTGCCTGCAGACGCATGGCGGTTCTCCTACTTTCCGGTCTTCACGAGCAGGTAGAGGAAGTACGGTCCGCCGACCACGGCTGTCACCAGGCCGGCGGGGATCTCCAGCGGCGGGGCGAGGCCGCGGCCTAGCATGTCGGCGAACAGCATCAGCAGTACGCCGAAGAGCGCGGCGGCCGGGATCGAGGCGACATGCTTGCCGCCGAACACCCGGCGGGCCATGTGCGGCGCGATCAGGCCGACGAAGCCGATCGTGCCCGACACCGCGACCGCCGCGGCGGCCAGCGCGACCGCGAACAACAGCAGCGTCCGCCGGGTCCTCTCGACCGGCTCGCCGAGCCCGGCGGCGAGGTCGTCGCCGAGGCCGAGGACGTCGAGTTTGCGGCTCCAGATCACGATCAGCGGCACCAGCACCGCCACCCACGGGAGGATCTCGAGGACCGAGCTCATCGAGCGGCCGAACAGGCTGCCGGTCAGCCAGATCAGCGCCGCGGACACGTCCAGCGGGTTGCGCACCAGCAGGAAGCGGATCCCCGCCTCGAACGCCGCGCTGACCGCGATGCCGACGAGCGCGATCCGCACGGGTGTGGCGCCGCGGCGATAGGCGAGCAGATAGACCATGGCCGCGGCGAGGAGTCCACCGGCGAACGCGGCCGGTACGACGGCCACCACCGGGAGGCCCGGGATCGCCAGTAGCAACAGCATGCCCGCGAACCCGGCTCCCTTGGTCACGCCCACGACGTCGGGCGCGGCCAACGGGTTGCGGATCACCCCCTGCATCACCGCGCCGGACACCGCCAGGGCGATCCCGACCAGCCAGGCCAGCAGGACCCGCGGCAGCTGGAACTGCACGACGATCTGCGCCGCCTGATCGCTGGTGTTGCCGACCATCGCATTGAACACGTCACGCATCGACACGTCCGTCGCGCCGACACTGAGGCTGTAGAAACTCAGCACCACCGCGAGCACGCCGAGGGATCCCATCAGGACGGCGGGGTGCCGCTGGGCCATCGACGTACGCCGCACATGCTGCGCGACAATCGCCGTACTGGTCATGAGCTCACCTTCTGTCGACGAGCCAGGTAGACGAAGATCGGTGCGCCGATCAGGGCGGTGACGACACCGGCCGGCACCTCGAACGGCGGCTTGATGTAGCGGGACACGATGTCGGCGTACAGCACCAGCACACCTCCGGCCACCGAACACAGCGGCAACAGGGCCGTGTAGCTGGAACCGACCAGGCGGCGCATGATGTGCGGCACGATCAGGCCGATGAACGCGACCGGACCGGCCACCGACACCGCGGCACCGCACAACACGATGACCAGGGCGGACCCGAACATCCGCGTCCGTTCCACGTTCTGCCCCAGACCGCGGGCCATGTCGTCACCGAGTGCCAGCAGGTTCAGCGACCGGGCCATCGCGAACGCGCCGATCAGGCCCGCCACCAGCCACGGGAGCAGGTTCCGAATGTCCTGCCAGCCGGCGAAGTTGACGCCGCCGACCAGCCAGAACAGCACGCTGTCGGTCGAGTTCTCGTCGAAGATGATCAGCACCTGCGTCAGCGAGATCAGCAGGCTGCTCGCGGTCACACCGGCCAGGGCGAGCCGGACCGGACTGACCCGGCCCCGGCCCGACCCGGCCAGCAACATCACCGACACACCGGCGGCTGCCGCACCACCGAACGCCAGCAGGATCGTCGGCGCACCGGACAGCGACGGCACCACGGTGATCGCGAGTACGACGACCAGGACCGCCCCGGCGTTGACGCCCATGATCTCCGGTGCCGCCAGCGGGTTCGCGGCGACCGCCTGCATCAGCGCACCGGCGACCGCCAGGGCGGCGCCGACGCACAGCGCCAGCACCACCCGCGGCAGACGGATCGACTGGATGATCATCAGGTCCGGCTGATCCGCCCGGAAGATTGCCGCCGGCAGCCGGGTGAGCGAGATCTGCTGGCTCCCGATCGACAGGCTCCACACCACGCCGGCCACGACCAGCACCAGCAGCGCCAGCGTCACCCAGGTGACCCGCTGCTTGCTGGTGACGATCCTCGGACGCTGGGGAACGGCGTCCTCGACGGGTTCGGGCGCGGTGCCCACCGGTGCAGACACGACCATGTCACTTCCCGTAGAGGAGCTTGACGGCTTCCTGGGCGACCACCTCGGAGGCGATCAGACCCCGCGACCGGGACCACTCGTTCGGGTTCACGTCGAACGTCGCGTTGTTCTTCACGGCCGGGATCTCCTTCCACAGCGGACTCTTCGCCCAGGTGTCACGCAGCGTCGGCCCGTCGTTGGGGGCGATGAACATCACGTCCGGCTTGGTGGCCACCAGGGTCTCCAGGGTGAGCGAGACCGACGCGTCCCCGGACTGGTCCGGCAGCGCCGACTGGATCCCGATCGCGGCCAGCACGCCCGGCGTGTACGCCTTCGGCGGGAACCCGGTGAAGCCCTTCTCCGAGGCGCGCACGAAGAGCGCCTTGCGCTTCTCGTCCGCGGGCGCCTTGGCCTTCAGTTCGGCCATCAGCTTGGCGTGCTCGGCCAGCCGGGACTTCATCTCGTCGCACTTGTTCAGTGCGATCGCGGTCGACATCTCGCTGTCCAGCACCTGCTGGTAGTTGCCGTTGAGACTGGCGTAGGCGATGGTCGGCGCGATCTTGGCCAGCTGGGCGTAGATCGCCTTGTGCCGGCCGCTGTCGGCGACGATCAGGTCCGGCTTCAGCGCGGTGATCACCTGGATGTTCGGCGTCGCCCGCAGGCCGACCGACGCGTACTCGCCGACCTGGTCGCGCAGGGCCGGGATGATCCGCTCGCGCTGGTTGTCGTCGGCGACACCGACCGGTGACATCCCGACGGCGACCAGGGCGTCGACGAAGGAGTACTCCAGCGCCACCACCCGGGTCGGGCTGCCGGTGATCGTGGCGGTGCCGAGGTCGTGCTGAAGAGTGCGGGTGGGTTTCCCGCACTGGTCCAGGTTGACGTTCGGGCTGACGCCTTCGGCCGCCGCGGCGCGGTCGGCGTTCGGCGCCGCGCCGGTGGACGGCGAGGCGGAGGAGCCGCCGCAGCCGGTCAGGGCGGCCGCGGCGGCGGTCAGGGCTACTACGGCGACAGCACGCCGTACTTTCGTGGCGGAGTAGGACATGGCACGTGCTCCTCGGACTGAAGCTGGGTCATCGGGCGCCGGCGAGTGCGTGCGCCGGACCGGGGACGTCGGGACGGTCGTCCGGGCCGGGACCGTCGTAGAGATTCCACGGGAGCTGCTGGTAGCTGTTGGCACACGGCAGGCCCGGGGTGAGCCGGTAGGTGCCAGTGGTCAGATCGACCAGACTGGACACGATGGTGGCGTAGCGGTCGAGCTCGTGCCGGCGCGGATCGACGTGCTGGCAGACGGCGTCGGGGTGACCGAAGTGGTCGCTCATCGTGTCCTGCACGATCTTCACGAGCGCCCCCTCGGTGGTGCCGTCGCGGCGGACCCGGTGCAGGCCCTTCTCGACGCGCGGCACCCGGTAGAGCGAATCCACCGAGAACGGCCGGTAGGTGTTCTCGAGCTGGGGCGGGACGAACGCCTGGAAATGGTTGCCGTGTACCAGCAACCCCTCCGCCGGGTACATCCAGCCGTGCCGTCCGGGCGTGGTCTCGACGTCGATGGCGAAACCCTCCCGGTGGGTGAGCAGGAGATTGCTGGACAAGGTCTGGCGGGCGTCGAAGACGGCCTTCAGCGCCTCGTGGAAGTCCCAGCTCTCCAGGACCTTGCGGCGGACGAAGGCGCCGGGGACGCCCAGTCCGGTGCCGAAGCCGGCGCCCAGGCCGTTCGCGTTCAGCGCGATACCGGCCGAGTTGGCGCCGTGCCGGCCGACCTGGCCGGCCTCGACGTGACAGATGATCGTGGGCTTGCCGGGCTGCGCGATCCGTACGGCGACGATCGTGTCGGCGACGCCGGCCCACAGGTCCCAGTTCTGCCCAGCCCAGGTCCGCCCCAGCGGGTTGGCCTGGGGCAGGATCGCGAACGACGTGCAGCCCTCGTCGTCCTGGGGTTCGAAGGGGTGCCCGCGGGTGAGCTCGCCGCGGCTGTTCAGCGCGACGATCTCCTCGAAGGTGCGGCCGGAACCCTCGGCGATCCCGCGCAACTCGGGCACGATGTCCGGCAGGTAGCCCTCGATGATCGGCACCCAGCCGGCCGCCCGCTCCAGCACCTGCGGCCAGCCCAGTCCGGTCTTGTGCGCGACGGACTCGGCGTAGAAGGCCACGGAGGCGGCGATCCGGTCGCGGGCGGCCTCGCCGTACTGGTGACCGCGCACCCGCGGATCCGTTGCCGAGATGTCGATGGTGTCGATCACGGATGCTCCCTGCATGGACGGGGATGGAGCCGGAGCCGGGGAGCTGGGGCCGCTCCGACCGGTCGTTCGTTGTGTTCACTACGAATATTCAGTTGACGGTAGTGATTGCTACAATCCCTGTCAACGGGTTCTGCCCGGGTTTACCTGGCGGTGATCTGAACCCGCGGGTGACATGATCGGTCCGTAGCGACCGCACGACCGTGAGGGGTGAACAGCGCCGTGACCACTGCGGAGATCAAGCCGCCCACCTTGCAGGAGCGGGTGGCGGCACGGCTCGCCGGCCTCACCGCGACCGAACGGAAGGTGGCGGAGTACCTGTCCGCGCACCCGCAGGAGGCCGCGTTCTCGTCCGCCGAGGAGCTCGGCCGCGCGACCGGCACCAGCGACGCGAGCGTCGTACGCACCGCCAAGGCGCTCGGGTACGACGGTCTGCCCGGCCTGAAGCGTTCGCTACAGGGCCACCTGCAGACCCTGCTCACCCCGGCCAACCGGCTGAGCGCCAGCCTCGAGTCGCTCGGCCAGGGACCGGAGGCGGTCCTGCGGGCGACGCTGCGCGATCACATCGAGCACCTGACCATGGCCGAGCAACTGATCGACCCGGAGGAGTTCCGCCGCGCGGTCGAGCTGGTCGACGGCGCCCGGGAGACGGTGATGTGCGGGTTCGCCGGTCTGGACGGAGTCTCGGAGTACATCGCCACCCACCTGACCCGGATCGGGCACCGGGCCCGGGTCGCGAGCGACACCGGCTACCGGCTGGCGGACCGGATCCTGCTGCTCGAACCCGACGACGTCGTCATCGTGATGGCGCACAACCGGCTGAGCCGCGAGGCCCGGATCGTCATCGACCACTGCTCGGAGGCCGGCGTACCGGTGATCCTGGTGACCGACACCCTCGGCGAAGCGCTACGGGACGAGGTGGCCGTCGTGCTGTCGACCCGGATGAGCCGGCCCGGCACGTTCACGAGTCAGGCGATGGTGCTCATCCTGCTGGAGGCGCTGACGATCGCCGTCGCCGCCCACGACCGGGAACGCGCGCTGAGCAACACCGAACGCATGAACCAACTCCGCGAACAACTCAACGGCTACTCCCTGGCCGACGAGAACGTCCTGGGCCTTCCCCGGACGACTCCCCGCCCCAAACCCCGCCGCCGCACCACCTGAGCAACCAGGAACCACAGGCTCGGCCGGGTCAGACCTTGCCCTCGGTGCGTTCGTAGACGTCGGCCTCGAACTCCTCCAGCAGGCGTTCGCACTCGGCGACCTTGGCGCGGGCCAGTTCCTTGCCGTCGGCACCCATCCAGTCGCGGCCCTCGACCTTCGCCAGCCAGCGGCGGAGCTTCTCCAGGTCCTGCCGGATCTCCTCGGCCTCCTCGAACGTGTAGTTCTCCCGGAACCGCTCGAACTCGATCTCCTTGACGAACTTGGTCTCGCACTCCTCGACGATCTCGGCGTACTCCTTCGCGGACTGACTCCGGAAGCCCTCCACGAACTGCGACCGCGCGTCCTCGTCCACATCGGTGAGGGTGAGGAACACACTCGACCCGCCGAGCTCGGCGACCCGCTCGCGGACCTTCTCCATCCCGGTCCGCAGGTCGTCGCGGTCCGGCAGCACACACACCGCCTGCTGGACGTAGAACCCGCCCAGCCGCTTCAGCTCCCGCCAGACCGCCACCCGCGCCCGCGACGAGTCGCTGGGCACCTTGTAGATCAGCAGCAGCCAACCCTCGGTGTCAGGGGTGGTCACCGCTGCCTTCGTCCGTCGGGTCGTCGCCATGCCGCACAGGTTATCCGGCCTCTCGCACACTCACACGATTCCGCAGTCCTTCGACCAAGTGGGGCATCACCTCCCGCCAGTCCGCGACCAGGCCGACGTCGCAGTGCGCGAACACCTCCGCGGCCGGGTCGGTGTTGATGGCCAGGACCGTGCCGGCGCGGCTCGCCCCGGCCAGGTGGTTCAGGTTGCCGGACAGGCCGACCGCGACGTACATCCGCGGCGCGACGCTGCGGCCGGTGATGCCGAGCTGGCGTCCGTGCGGCAGCCAGCCTTCGTCGGTGACCTTCCGGGTCGCGGCCAACTCGGCGCCGAGGAGCGCGCGGAGCGGCTCGAGTTCGGCGTAGCTGTCGGGTGCCACGCCACGGCCGACTCCGATCACCACGTCCGCCCGGTCGAGGGCGTCTCCTTCGCTTCCGGTACGACGCTCTGCCCGGCGTACCGCTGGATCGTCGGCCACGGGCAGCGTGTGTTCGTCGAGGGGACGATCGGCGCGTGGGGTGCGGAGGGGCAGCAAGCCGGTGCGGATGGTCGCGATCTGCGGCGAGCCGTGGCTGATGATCTCGGCCAGGGTGCCGCCGCCCGACGGTTTCCGGCCGGCCAGCCGGGTGCCGCTGATGCTCAGGCTGATCAGGTCGGACATCAACCCGGCACCGGTCGCCACGGCGAGCCGCGCCAGCACTTCCCGCTCCCACGGCAACGCGGCCCCGAGCACAGCCCACGGCTCCCGATCCGCCATCCACTTCACCAAACTCTCAGCCACCGGCCGAGGCTCATCCCCCGTCAACCTCACCACCACATCCGCCCCCCACCGCGCCAGCTCGCCGCTGCTCTCCACTGTTCCTATTGCAGTAACCCCACCCCCAACCTCAGCCGCAATCTCCGCGGCCGCCCCCAGCAACGCCTGAGTCCCAGCCTCCGGGCCGGCCCCAACCAGCACCACTACTTCATCGCCGCTTTGCGAGGGTTCAGCAACAGGTTCTGTCGGCTCCGCACGGGAGGCCTCGAAGCAGCCTCGGGTGTGGAGTTCGGTTAGGGCTCGGAGGGCTTGGGTTTGGGGGTGGCCTCGGAAGATGACTGGATTTCGGGTGTGGGGGGCTGGGTGGACGGTGGCGACCTTGGTGGGGCTGCCGGGGAGGCCCCAGCGGCCTGGGATGAGGTCGGCGGTGGTGACGCGGCGGATGCGGTCCGCGGAGGGCCAGGTTTCGGCGGGGGCCTTCGCGGGCTGGCAGGAGCGTTCGGCTACCGCCACCACCGCGGGCAGTTGTACGTCGACCGTCTCGGTGCCGGTGTCGTGCTGGACGGTGGTGCGGAGGTGGATCGTCGCACCGAAGCTGTCCGGTTCGAGGGTGAGGACCGGCCCGGTGAAGGGCAGGCCGAGGAGTTCGGCGAGCATGGCGCCGACTGCTCCGGTGCTGCCGTCGACCGAGCTGGCGCCGACCAGGACGAGATCCGGCCGTTCGTCCAGCAGAGCGATCGTGGCAGCGAGAGCGCGCGCCGTCACGAGGCAGTCCGACCCGGCGAGCGCCGGATCGCTCAGGTGAAACGCGTCGTCGACACCCCACGCCAGCGCCTCGCGCAGTACGTCGGCAGCCACCGGAGGTCCCATGGTGATCGCCGTACTGCGACCGCCGGACTCCCGAGCCAGCCGGACGGCCTGAGCGACGGCCCGGCGGCACCACGGATTCAGCTCCGTGACGGCGCCGGCGCGCTCGAGCCGCCCGTCGGCGTCCAGGCGTCCGCTGTGGTCACCTTTCGGCACCTGCTTGATCAGCGCCGTGACACGCAACGGCCGCCCTCCGGCCGTCATGACAGCCCGGTACCGACAGCCAGGCCGATCACGAACGTCACCGCGGCCGACAGCCCACCGAGAAGCAGTTGCCGTCCACCGCCGTACCAGAACGGCCGCGCGGTGATCTTGCCGACGATGCCGCCGGTGACGACCAGGCCGAGCGCGCTCAGCAGCAGCGCCGGCCAGACGCTCAGCGCGCCGAAGAGGAACGGGATCAACGGGATCACCGCGCCGACGGCGAACGCCGCGAACGACGAGCCGGCCGCCAGCCACGGCGACGGCAGGTCGTGAGGGTCGACGCCGAGCTCCTCGCGGACGTGCACGTCGAGCGCGACGTCCGGGTCGGCGGTCAGTTCGCGGGCGACCTCCGCGGCGAGCTCGGGCCGCAGCCCCTTCGCCTCGTACATCATCGCGAGCTCGCGCTCTTCTTCCTCGGGGTGGATCTGCAGTTCGCGCCGCTCGACCTCGATCTCGGCCTGCATCAGCTCGGTCTGGGACGAGACCGAGGTGAATTCTCCGGACGCCATCGAGCAGGCGCCGGCGACCAGGCCGGCCAGTCCGGTGATGATCACGACCTTGCCGGTCGCGCCACCGCCGACGACTCCGGCGACCAGGGCGAAGTTCGACACCAGGCCGTCCATCACGCCGAAGGTCGCCGGTCGCAACCAGCCGCCGGTGACGTCGCGGTGGGAGTGGTGAATCTCAGAGGCTTGTACTTCCGCTGCATGCGCGGTCATGGGCTTCCTTCCGCGGGTGAGGTGAGCGTAACCTTAGTTAAAATGCATCACCTGTTACATCAGTCTACCCGTTACTTTCCTGACCTCGCAACGGTTCCTGGCGCAGCCGGTGCAGCACGTACGGCAGGACGCCGCCGTGGCGGTAGTACTCGGCCTCCCGCGGGGTGTCGAGGCGAACCCTCAGCCGGTACTCCTTGCCCGCGGACGATGCGGTGGCGAAGCCGTCGTCGCCGAGCTGGATGTCGATCGTGTCCTCGCCGGTCAGGTCGTCACCCTCCCCCGGCAGGAACTCCAGCGGCAGGATGCCGAGACCGACCAGGTTCGACCGGTGGATCCGCTCGAAGGACTGCGCCAGCACCGCCCGCACCCCGAGCAGCGCCGGTCCTTTCGCGGCCCAGTCACGCGACGATCCCGTGCCGTACTCCTTGCCGGCGACAACGACGATCGGTACGCCGGCCGCCCGGTACGCCTCGGCGGCGTCGAAGATCGACGTCAGTACGCCGTCCGGCCCGGGAGTGGTCGGCCCTTCGATGCCGTGGGCCAACTGGTTGCGCAGCCGGACGTTTCCGAAGGCACCCCGCATCATCACGAGATGGTTGCCGCGTCGAGACGCGTAGGTGTTCAGCTGGTGACGCGGCACACCTAGATCGATCAGGTAGCGACCCGCCACGCTGTCCGGCGGGATCGCACCCGCGGGCGAGATGTGGTCCGTGGTCACCGAGTCCCCGAGCCGCACCAACGCACGCGCGCCGATCAGGTCGCCAGGCGCCGGCCGTCCGTCGAAGTACGGCGGCCGCCGCAGGTACGTCGAATCACCCCAGGCGAAGGTCTCACCGCCTGGAGCGTCGAGCCGCTGCCACCGGTCGTCGCCGACGAACACATCGTCGTACGCGCCCTTGAAGAGCTCGGGTTTCAGCGTGTTGCCGATCACCGCGTCGATGTCGGCCGGCTGGGGCCAGAGGTCGGCGAGGTGGACCGGATCACCGTTCGTATCCGTGCCGAGTGGCTCGGTGAGCAGATCGATGTCCATCCGGCCGGCGAGGGCGTACGCGATCACGAGCGGCGGCGAGGCCAGGTAGTTGAGCCGCACGTCCGGCTGGATCCGGCCCTCGAAGTTGCGATTCCCGGACAGTACGGCGGCCACGGTCAGATCCCGATCCCGCACGGCGGCAGCCACGTCGTCGATGAGGGCACCGGACGCCCCGATGCACGTCATACAACCGAAGCCGACCAGGTGGAAACCCAGCTTCTCCAAGTACGGCGTGAGCCCCGCGTCGCCGAGGTAGTCCATCACCACCCGCGACCCCGGGGACAGCGTCGTCTTCACCCACGGCTTGCTGGTGAGGCCGCGTTCGACCGCGTTCCTGGCGAGCAGTCCCGCGGCGACCATGACGGCCGGGTTGGACGTGTTCGTGCAGGACGTGATCGCCGCGACGACCACAGCACCGTGTCCGGGATCCTCGAGAGTCCGCGCACCCGGTGGGAGTTCGGCCTCGACGGCTGCGCGGGCCTCGGCGAGTGACGTGCGTTGCTGCGGTCGACGCGGACCGGCGATCGACGGGACCACCGTGCTCAGGTCGATGTCGACGTACTCGTCGTACCGGATCTCGACCGCGGGGTCGTGCCACAGTCCTTGCTCGCGGGCATACGTCTCGACCAGGTCGACCTTCTCTGCCGGTCGCCCGGTGAAGAGCAGGTAGTCCAGCGTGCGCCGGTCGATCGGGAAGTACGCCGCGGTCGAGCCGAACTCCGGGCTCATGTTGGCGATCGTCGCCCGGTCGGGCACCGCCAACTCGGCCAGCGCCGGGCCGCCGAACTCGATCAGTTTGCCGACCACGCCGTGCGCGCGCAGCGTCTCGGTGATCGTCAGCACCAGATCGGTCGCCGTCGTACCGACCGGGAGTGAACCGGTTAGCCGGACGCCGACTACCTTCGGCAGCGCCATCGACACCGATTGGCCGAGCATCGCCGCCTCGGCCTCGATCCCGCCGATCCCCCAGCCGAGTACGCCCAGCCCGTTGACCATGGTGGTGTGCGAGTCCGTGCCGAGGCAGAGATCCGGGAACACCCACCCGTCGCGTTCCTCGACCACCCGGGCCAGATACTCCAGGTTGATCTGGTGCATGATCCCGGCACCCGGCGGCACGACCTTGAACTGCTTGAACGTCTGCTGCCCCCAGCGCAGGAACCGGAACCGCTCGGCGTTCCGCTCGTACTCCAGCGCCACGTTCACCTGCATCGCGTCCGGTCGTCCGAAGACGTCCGCGATCACCGAGTGGTCCACGACGAGTTCGGCCGGGATCAGTGGGTCGACCAGCGCCGGGTCCTTGCCCTGGGCCACCATCGCGTCCCGCATCGCGGCCAGATCCGCCAGTACCGGTACGCCGTTCGTGTCGTGCAGGAAGACCCGCGACGCGAACACTTCCAGCTCGCCGACCACGCCCGGCTCCCAGTTGCGCAGGGCGTCGCTCGCCGTGCCGTGCCGGAGCGCGTTCTCGAGCAGGATCCGCAAGGTGCGCGGCAGATGATCGGGGGCGATGCCGCGGAGCGGCTGGAAGCGGCGGCCGTTCATGCCGGCTCGTTGATCGACGCGACGACTGCCTCGGTGAACTCGGCCGTTCCCGCGGTGCCGCCGAGGTCGGCGGTCCGGATGCCGCGGGCGACTGTGGCCCGGAGCCCGCGATCGACCAGGACTGCTGCCTGTTTGAACGGATCGTCGCCGAGCCAGTCGAGGAGCATCGCACCGGACGCGATCATCGCGGTCGGGTTGGCCAGGTCGCGGCCGGCGATGTCCGGCGCCGAGCCGTGCGCGGCCTGCGCCATCGCGTGCTCGTGGGAGGCGTTGATCGACGGCGCGATCCCGAGCGATCCGGCCAGTTCACCGGCCAGGTCGGACAGGATGTCGCCGAACATGTTCTCGGTGACGAGAACGTCGAAGTCGGCCCCGTGCCGGACCAGGTGCACGGTCATCGCGTCGATGTGGAAGTCGTCGACCCTCACGTCCGGGTAGTCGGCGGCGATCTCGCGGCAGATGTCGCGGAAGAAGCCCGTGGTTAGGCGCAGCACGTTCGCCTTGTGCACGATGGTCAGGTGCTTGCGGCGCCGCCTCGCGAGCTCGAACGCCTGGCGGGCGATCCGCTCGATCGCGGGCCGGGTGAAGATGCCCATCGCGATCGCCACGTCGGCGGTCGGCATGTACTCGCCGGTGCCGGCATAGGTACTGCGGTCGGCGTAGAAGCCCTCGGTGTTCTCCCGTACGACGACCAGGTCGAGGCCGGGGACGACCGCAGGCGTCCCCTCGAAGGCCTTGGCCGGCCGGACGTTCGCGAACAGGTCGAAGTGTTTGCGCAGGAACCCGCTCGGGTTCAGCCGCACCCGATGATCCTCGGGGTACGACGCGCTGTCGTGCGGACCCAGCAACCAGCCGTCGAGCTGCCCCAGGGTCTCCAGCGTCACCGGCGGGAGCGCGCTGCCGTGTGTCTCGATCGCCGCGGCGCCGACCGGGAGCGGAACCCACTCGATCGGGGAGCCACCGGCAGCAGCCACCGCCGCGTCGAGGACCTGCACGGTCGCGGGGACGATCTCGGGTCCGATGCCGTCGCCGTCCAGGACGCCCAGCCTGTAGTTGTCTGCCATGGCCTTGAGTGTGAGTCGTTATAACCTTCTAGGTCAACTGCTCACCCATGGCCGTCTCATGCCTTGAAATCCGAGGATCTTTGCCACATATTCGTTATAACGGCGATGATGCGTTAGGTTGGAGCCCGGTTCGGACGAGGAGGGCGGGCGTGGCAGGGATCAACGGGGCGACCAAGGCCGAGGTCGCCTACCAGCTCGTGCGCGAGCAGGTGCTGGGCGGCGAACTGGTGCCCGGGTCGGTCATCCAGCAGGCCGAGCTGGCCAAGCAACTGGGGATCAGTACGACGCCGTTGCGGGAGGCGCTGCGCCGGTTGATGACCGAGGGGCTGGTCGAGCTGGACGCCCACCGCGACGCCCGGGTCACGCGGCTGACCGCCGAGGAGGCCCGGGACCTGGTGGAGATCCGGCGCTCGCTCGATCCGTTGGCGGCCGGCCTGGCGGCAGAACGCCGTACCAGGCAGGACCTGGAACTGATCCGGGCGACGGCGGACGAGTTGCTGCCGTTGCGGACCGATCCGGGGCCGGCCGAGTTGTCGACGCACCGGCGGTTCCATGTCGCGATCTACACCGCGTCGCACAACCAGATCCTGGTCCAGACCCTGGACGGGCTCTGGGACAAGGCCGACCGGTACCGCAGGCTTGCCCTCGAGGACGGCCGGACCGAGGAGGACCTGGACCGCACGCACGCCGAGCACCTCGCACTGGTCGACGCGATCGCGGCCGGTGACGCCGAGACGGCCGCCGCGGTCATGCTCGCCCACGTCGACGCCAGCCTCGGTGCACGCGCGGTCGCCCGCCTCACGTCCGCCGCCGCACAACCCGTCGCCCGGTCACTCCGGGGCATCCGAGGAGCACGAAGATGAGCCTGAACTCGACCGGGGCGCTGTGGACCGGGTTTCGGCATCGCGAGGTCGACGCGGACGGGTGGGCGACGTTCTGGCGGCTGGATCCGCGCGGGCACGACTTCCGGCTGATCGACTGGATCGGGAATCCGGATCGTCCCGGTCACCGGCTGTGGGAACGGGCCGCGACCCCCGCCGGCGTCCGGGGTGCCTGGCGTACGACGGCCTCGTCGGTGAGCCTGGAGATCCGCGCCGGCGTCGGGATCTACGGAGGGATCGGCCCGCTGGACGTTCTCGTCGACGGCGAACTGCACGAGCGGTGCGAGGTCCGCGAGGGCGAACAGCGTCTCGTGGTCCCACTGCCGGGGCGTTCGGTCGAGGTCGAGATCTGGCTGCCTCATTCGGGCGTGATCGCCGTCCGTGAGCTTTCGTTCGACGGCGAGGCCGAGCCGCTGGCGCCCACCGGGCCGCGGTGGGTCACCTATGGCAGCTCGGTCACGCAGTGCACCGGCGCCTACGGGCCGTCCGAGACGTGGCCGGCCCTGGTCGCGCGGTCGCACGGGTGGGATCTCGTCGCGCTCGGGTTCGCCGGTGAGTGCCACCTCGACCCGGTCGCGGCCCGCACCATCAGAGACCTCCCGGCCCGGCTGATCTCCCTGTGCCTCGGCATCAACATCTACGCCGGCGAAACCTTCAGCGGCCGGACCCTCCCCGGCCAGGTCGAGGCCTTCGTCTCCACTGTCCGCGAGGGCCACCCCAAGACTCCGCTCGTGGTCATCACGCCCCTTGTCGCACCCAACCTCGAAGGCAAACCCAACGCGGTCGGCCTCACGCTGGACGACGTACGCGCCTGTGTGGAGCTCGGCGCCCGCACCGACCCGGCCGTCCAGCTCATCGACGGTCGCACCATCCTCACTCCCGGCGAAGCCCGGGACCTGTACGCCGACGACGTACACCCTGGTCCCGACGGCTACCGCCTACTCGGTGAGCGTCTCGGAGCCCTGCTCACCCTGAACGACTGAGGTCAGCGCTCCTGGTCGGCCGGGCTGAGGCTGGTGCCGAGAGCTTGCCAATCCAGGACCGGGGCGGCCTGGGCACTGATGGTGGCCAGCAGGCCCAGCCGGGCGGCGCGGAGGTCCGGGTCGTCGGCCATCACCAGGATCTCGTCGAAGAAGGTGGTGACCGGCTCGACGAGGACGGAGGCCGCGGTGACAAAGTCGGCCAGCCCGGTCGGCGCCTGGCCGACCTTCTGGACCGCCTCGTGCAGGACGACCTCGGCCGGCTCGGTCAGCTTGCCCGCGTCGTACGACGGCTCGGTCCCCTCCGGCACGATCCGCCGTACCCGCTGAAGCACCGCGACCAGGTCGGCGAAGTCGCCGCTGCCGACCAGCTGCTGCAGGGTCGCCAGCGTCTCGTCCGCGACCGCGGGCGCAGTTGCCAACGGCAACACCGCGGCCACCTGGTGGTGATCGTCGCCGCGATCGAGCAGCTGCTGCTCGTACCGCCGTACGGTGAACTCGACGACCTCCTCGAGCGACGCCGCCGGTACGTCGATGCCCTGGGCACCGATCTCCGCGGCGGCGGCCCGCAGACCCTGCTCGAGCGTGATCCCCTTCAGCGCCGGGTGTTCGCGCAGGATCGCCACCACACCGGCGGCGGCCCGGCGCAGCGCGAACGGGTCGGAGCTGCCGGTCGGCTTCGCGCCGACCGCGAACAGGCCGGCCAGCAGGTCGAACCGGTCGGCCAGCGCGAGCAGGGCACCCGGAGTCGTCGACGGCACCGGGTCACCGGCCGACCGCGGCAGCTCCATGTCGTAGAGCGCCTGGGCGACTGCCTCGCTCTCGCCCGCGCGGCGCGCGTACTCGCGGGCCATCGTGCCGGCCAGGCTGGTCAGCTCGACGACCATCTGTGACCCGAGGTCGAACTTCGCCAGCTCGGCCGCCCGCCTCAGCGTGGTCAGATCGTCACCGTCCAGCTCCACCAGCGAGGCCAGCGACATGGCGATCCGGCCGATCCGGCCCGCCCGGTCGGCCATCGAGCCGAGCCGCTCCTCGAAGGCCAGCTTGTCCAGCTCACCCTTCATCGTCTCGAGCGGCGTCTCGAGGTCGGCCCGCCAGAAGAACGCGGCGTCCTCGTAGCGCGCCCGCAGCACCGCCTCGTTGCCTTCCCGGACCACACCCTCGTCGACCGAACCGTTGGCCACGGCAACGAAGTGCGGAAGCAGGTTGCCGTCCGCGTCACGGACCGGCAGATAGCGCTGGTGCTTGCGCATGACGGTGGTGAGGATCTCGCCCGGCAGCGTCAGGTAATCGGCGGAGAACCCGCCGAGGATCGCGGTCGGCTCCTCGACCAGGTTGACGATCTGGTCGATCAGCGCCGACTCGCCCTCGACGTCGATGGCACCGCCGACGCTCTGCGCCAGCCGCTGCGCCGCCTCGACGATCTGCGCCCGGCGGCGAGCCGGGTCGGCCTCGATCCCGTGGATCCGGAGCAGGTCCAGATACCCCTCGGCCGCGGCGATCTCCACCTGCGGCTGGGCCGCGGTCCGGTGCACCCGCGTCGTCCGGCCGGCCGCCAGGGTCGACACCGACACCGGCACCACCTGGTCGCCGAGCAGCGCGACCAGCCAGCGGATCGGTCGTGTGAACGACAGCTTGGCGTCGTTCCAGCGCATGTTCTTGTCCGAGCGCAGGCCGCTGACGATCTCGCTCAGTACGCCGCTCAGCACCTCGGCGGCGCCGCGTCCGGGGTCCGGCTTGGTCACCGCGACGTACTCGACACCGTCGACGTCGAGGTCGTGCAACTCGGTCACGTCGACACCCTGACCCCGCGCGAACCCGGCGGCGGCCTTGGTGACGTTGCCGTCGGCGTCGTACGCGGCCGACTTCCGCGGACCACGCACCACCCGCTCGGCGTCCGGCTCGCCCGCCTGCACAGCCGCGACGAAGGCGACCACGCGGCGCGGAGTCGCGTACACCGTGATGTCACCGTGGCCGAGGCGCGTCGCGGCCAGCTTCTCGGTCAACGCGGCACGAACCGCCTCGGCGGTCTTCGTGACCTCCGACGGCGGCATCTCCTCGGTGCCGATCTCGAAGGTCAGCTGCCGGGTCCCGGAGACGGCCGGGAACTCGGCCGGCGCCGGCGCCGGCGCGGGCAACTCGGCGATCCCCAGCGGGTGTTCGAGCTCGGTACGGCGTTCGGCCCACAGTTGAGCCACCTCGCGGGCCAGCGACCGCATCCGGCCGAAGGCCTTGGCGCGTTCCGTCGTACTGACCGCACCGCGGGAGTCGAGGACGTTGAAGGTGTGCGAGCAGCGCAGCACGTAGACGTGCGCCGGGACCGGGAGCCGCGCGTCGAGCATCCGGCGGGCCTCGGCGGCGTACTCCTCGAACAACCGCTTCTGGCTCTCGACATCGGCGTCGTCGAGGTAGTACCGGCTCATCTCGTACTCGGCCTGGCCGAACGCCTCGCCGTACGAGATGCCCGGCGCGTAGGCGATGTCCTTGAAGTGCGAGACGCCCTGCAGCGCCATCATGATCCGCTCGATGCCGTAGGTGATCTCCACCGACACCGGGTCCAGTGTCATGCCGCCGGCCTGCTGGAAGTAGGTGAACTGGGTGATCTCCAGGCCGTCCAGCCAGACCTCCCAGCCCAGACCCCACGAACCGGTCGCCGGGTTCGCCCAGTTGTCCTCGACGAACCGGACGTCGTGCGCGTCGATGTCGATGCCGAGCGCGGTCAGGCTGTCCAGGAACAGCTCCTGCGGGTTGCCCGGGTCCGGCTTGAGCACCACCTGGAACTGGGTGTGGGTCTGCAGGCGGTTCGGGTTCTCGCCGTACCGGCTGTCGTCGGGCCGGACACTCGGCTCGACGTACGCGACCCGCCACGGCTCCGGACCGAGCACCCGCAGGATGGTCGCCGGGTTCAGCGTTCCGGCACCGACCTCGGTGTTGAACGGCTGCACGACCATGCAGCCGCGGTCGGTCCAGTACTTGGTCAGCGCCAGCAGCGCGTCCTGCATGGTGAGCACGGCAAACCTCAAGCGTTCTTCCGAGGGGTATCGGGAGGAAGTCTATTGGTCCCGCACCGGCGGCCAGTGCCCGGACTACTATCGGCGAGTGACGGTTGTTGAGGCCCATCGGGCCGTGGACGCGGTCTGGCGGATCGAGTCGGCCCGGATCATCGCCGGCGTCGCCCGCATCGTGCGGGACGTCGGGCTGGCCGAGGAGCTGGCGCAGGACGCGCTGGTGGCGGCGCTGGAGCAGTGGCCGGAGTCCGGCGTACCGAACAATCCCGGGGCCTGGCTGATGGCGATCGCCAAACGCCGGGCGATCGACCTGATCCGGCGCAAGGAGACGTACCAGCGCAAGCTCGCCGAGATGGGCCACGAGCTCGAGATCGATAGCAATGGAGTCGAGGACAGCGTCGAAGACCAGGTGGAAGCGATCCTCGAGGACCACATCGAGGACGACCTGCTCCGGCTGCTGTTCACCGCCTGTCACCCGGTGTTGACCATGGACGCGCGGGTGACGCTGACGCTGAAGCTGCTCGGCGGCCTGAAAACCGACGAGATCGCCCGTGCGTTCCTGGCTCCGGAGGCGACGATCGCCCAGCGGGTCGTCCGGGCCAAGCGCAATCTCGCCAAGGCCGGTGTCCAGTTCGAGGTGCCGTCCGGCGACGAACTGCGGGAGCGGCTGTCGTCCGTGCTCGAGGTCATCTACTTGATCTACAACGAGGGCTACTCCGCGACCGCCGGTGACGACTGGATGCGGCCGGCGCTGTGCAACGAGGCCATGCGCCTCGGCCGCCTGCTGGCCGAACTCATGCCGGACGAACCCGAGGTCCACGGGCTGCTGGCACTGATGGAACTCCAGGCCTCCCGCGCCAACGCCCGCGTCGGGCCCGAGGGCGAACCGGTCCTGCTGCTCGACCAGGATCGCCGCCGGTGGGACCGGTTGCTGATCCGCCGGGGTCTGGAAGGACTCGACCGGGCCTGGGCACTCGACAAGCCGCCCGGCCCGTACCTCCTGCAGGCCGCGATCGCGGCCTGCCACGCCCGCGCGGCCGACCCCGAGGACACCGACTGGAGCCGGATCGCCGGCCTGTACGCCGTACTCGCGCAAGTCGCACCGTCACCGGTGGTCGAACTCAACCAGGCGGTCGCGATCTCGATGGCGTTCGGCCCGGAACGCGGGCTCGAGGCCGTGGACGCGCTCGCGGACGAGCCCTCGCTGAAGGAGTACCACCTGCTGCCGAGCGTCCGCGGCGACCTGCTGTTCAAGCTCGGCCGGCTCGACGAGGCCCGAGCCGAGTTCGAGAAGGCGGCCGCCCTCACCCGCAACGAGCGCGAACGCAGCCTCCTGCTGGAACGCGCCGCGGCCTGTTAGGTCGATGCGCTACCGCTGGCGGCCGGCCATCCAGGCCACCGCACCGACGCCGAGGGCCACCGCTCCGCCGACCGCAGCAGCCGCCTTCGGGTGACGCCGGCTCACGGCAGGCACCTGCCTGACTTTGGCGGGCATTTCCTTCATCCGGCGGCCGGCCTGTCCGGCGGACTCCTTGACCCGCCTGGGCACGTTGAGTTGCCGGGTCAGTTCCTGCACGGTGCCGGCCAGGTGCTGCCGGGTCTGCTCGAGGTCGAGGCGCAGTGCCTCGGTCTCGCTCAGCGGTTCTCGATGGGCCGCCTGCTTGGTGGTCATGCGGTGATCTTCCCTTCCGGCCGGTGACCCTTCAGTGCTTCGAGGTCCTCGTGGACGCCCTCGACCGCGCGCCGCGGGACGGGTGGTGAAGCCTGGCTGACGTGCCGCTTCCCGAGCAGTGCCGCGACCCCCGCGATCGCGAACAGCACGATCGCGACGATCAGTGCGGACAACCACGCCGGTACGGCGGTCGCGAGACCGAGGATCGCGGCGGCGATCAGAGCCCCGAGACCGTACAGCGCGACGGCGCCGGCCCCGCCGAACAAGCCGATGCCCTTACCGGCCTCTTTCCCCTTGTCCGCCAGTTCGGCCTTGGCCAGTTGCAGTTCGTCCCGGACCAGCCGGCTGACATCGCTGGTCAGCTGAGCGACCAGGGCGCCTACCGGCTCGTCCTGGCCGTGATGTCCGGCATCGTGCCGGACGGCGTCTGTACGCGTCGTCATCTCGCCTCCCGTGGGTCGGCTCATCGCCCGGTACCCAGGCCTCGCGACGCTACGCAACCGGCCCGTTTCCCCGGCCGGTGTCGATTTCGGCCACGATTGTTCGACGCAGGTGGTGAGATCACCGAAGCAGGAGGAACGTCATGGAGAAGGTCACGTCGGCGGACGGCACCGCCATCGCCTACGACCAGCGCGGAAGCGGCCCGGCTCTGGTGCTGGTCGACGGCGCGCTGTGCAGCCGGGCCCAGGGCCCGATGCCGGAACTCGCCGAACTGCTGGCCTCGGAGTTCACCGTGTACAACTACGACCGCCGTGGCCGCGGCGACAGCGACGACGCGGCGGAGTACGACGTCGAGCGTGAGATCGAGGACCTGGCCGCGGTGATCGAGGCGGCCGGCTGCTCGGCGTACGTCTACGGCACCTCGTCGGGCGCGGCGCTGGCGCTGCGAGCCGCCGCGGCCGGGGTGGCGATCGAGAAGCTGGTCGTGTTCGAGCCGCCGTTCGTCGTGGACGGCAGCCGCAAGCAGATCCCGCGGACCTGGGTGACGGACCTGAAGGCGCTCGGCCCGTCCGACGCGGTCAAGTACTTCATGACCAAGGGCATCGGGCTGCCGGGGTTCGTGGTCGGGATGATGAGGCTGATGCCGGCCTGGAAGGGGATGAAGGCGGTCGCCCACACCCTTCCGTACGACGCGGCCCTGCTGGGAGACAACTGCTTCGGCGAACCGCTGGACGCCTCGCAGTGGGCGACCGTCGACCGGCCGGTGCTCGTCGTCAGCGGCGGCAAGAGCCCGGGCTGGATGAAGACGTCGGTCAAGGCGCTGGCGAGCGCCGTACCGGGTGCGAAGCACGAGGAGGTCCCCGGCCAGAACCATGTCATCAAGGCGTCGGCGATCGCCCCGGTGATCTCCGGCTTCCTGCGCTGACACAACGGCAGGGGCGCCCGGCCCACCTGGTCCGGGCGCCCCTCGAGCCGTGACCGAGCAGCCGGCGGCGCGGCCGCCGGTGTTCGGCCGCCGACGTCAGCTGACGGTGATCAGGCCGCCTGCGTTGGCGCGGGCCGCGTCGAAGCGGGCCTGGGCGTCGCCCCAGTTCACCACGTTCCACCAGGCCTTGACGTAGTCCGGCTTCACGTTCTTGTACTGCAGGTAGAACGCGTGCTCCCACATGTCGAGCATGACGATCGGGATCTGGCCGGCCGGCAGGTTGCCCTGCTGGTCGTACAGCTGGTGGACCAGCAGCCGGCCCGCCAGCGCGTCCCAGCCGAGGATCGCCCAGCCGGAGCCCTGGATGGTGGTCGCCGCCGAGGTGAAGTGGGCCTGGAAGCCGTCGAACGAGCCGAAGTACTCGTCGATCGCGGCGCCCAGCTCGCCGTCCGGCTTGTCACCGCCGTCCGGCGACAGGTTCTTCCAGAAGATCGAGTGGTTGACGTGCCCGCCGAGGTTGAAGGCGAGCGACTTCTCCAGCCCGACGATGGCGCCGAAGTCACCCTTCTCGCGGGCGGCGGCCAGCTTCTCCAGGGTGTCGTTCAGGCCGTTGACGTAGGTCTGGTGGTGCTTGGAGTGGTGCAGCTCCATGATCTCCCCGGCGATGCTCGGCGCCAGCGCACCGTAGTCGTACGGGAGGTCGGGAAGCGTGTACGTGGTCAACTCTGCTCCTTCGTCGGGGCCCGCGGGGGCCGATATCTCCGATGTCCTGTTTCAGCGGCACCAGCTTGAAACTTCAACCACGGTTGAGGTCAAGGCGCCACGCGGGTCGGTGTCGCATCTCTCACCGGCCCCGGCCAGCACCTCGACTGTGCCCGGCACAGGCCCGTTCACACGGGATCCGCACCGGTCACCCCCAGCTTCACATACTCCGCCCGCGGAGCCACGGGCGAGTCTCATCTATCGCACGACCGTGCTCGAGGACGTGCCCATGACGCGCGCAGTACGGCGGCGAACGGCGCGGCGCCCGACACGAAGCCGGTGTGGTCGCCGGGGAAGCGGGTGGGCTCGATGCCCAGCCCGGCGGCCAGCGCGGTCGAGGTCCGGTCGCACAACTGGCCGCCCGACTCCTCGCCGATCCCGACCACGATGCGCACTCCGCTGTCCTTCAGCCGAGCCAGCTCCGGCAGCCAGCTGACCGATTCCCGCAGCTCGTGCTCGAACCAGAACCGCTCGTCGGCGACCACCCGCGGATCCCGCTCACCGCCGAACATCGCCTCGACGACACCATCCGGCACCTCGATGTTCGCCAGCGCGAAGAACTGCCGCCACGCCCCGGTCACGTCCCCGGCCAGGTAGTCCGCGATCATCCGCTCGGATGCGGCCAGCAACTCGTCGCCGTCCTCGACCAGCCGGTCCAACGGCGGCTCGTGCGCGATCACCGTGGTGACCAGCTCCGGATGGGCCTGCGCCAGCGCGAGCGCCGTCACCGCACCCCCACTCGACCCGAACACGGCCGCCGGCCCGGCGTCGGCGTACCGGATCAGCCGGGCGAGGTCGTCGGCCCGCTGCTCCGGCGTCGATCCCTGACCGATCAGCCGGCTGCGGTGGATGCCGCGCGGATCCGTGGTGAGCACGGTGTGGTCGGTCGCCAGTTCCTCGGCGAGCGGCGCGAACGAGTCCGCGTCCATCGGCGCACCCACCAGAACAACCAGCGGTCCGGAACCCCGGACCTCGTAGTACAGCTCGGCATCGGGGACGGTCAGGCGCTGCGCGGTCGTGATCATGGTGTCTCTCCTTCGACGGGTTGTTGGCATCACCACGAACGGCAACCCGCCGAATGGACACAGACGGAGGGTGCCGGGCGGAAGTCGGCCCGGCACCCTGGCGGCACGTCAGTTGCCGGAAATGTCGGAGTCCGGACCGAAGTCGGCCTCCTCGACGACCCGGCGTACCTCGACCTCGCTGCCGAGCGCCTCGGCCAGCCGGGCGGCCCACTCGATCGCCTCGTCGCGGTTGCGAACCTCGACGACGATGACGCCGCCGATCAGCTCCTTGGTCTCGGCGAACGGGCCGTCGGTGACGGTGCGCCTGCCACCCTCGACCTTCACCCGGGCGCCGAGCGCACTGCGGTGCACACCTTCGGCGAACAACAGGACACCCGCCTTCGACATGTCCTCCACAGCCTGGCCGACCGCCACGGCCACCTCGTCCGGCGGGAACATCCCGGCCTCGCTGTCGGCGTCCGCCTTGTTGATGATCATGTAGCGCATCGCAGTGGTTCTCCTCGTCGTGTCGGTCGATCACTTACTCTCACGTCGAGCGGTCCACCACCAGATCGACACACGCCGGAGAAATCAGATCTGCGACGCGGTCAGTTCGGCTGGTCGCCGGTGGCCGGGCGGTAGGCGCAGGCGTCCTCGAGGTCCTGAGTGGGGGCCGGTGGGGTCGCGTTGGCGGGCTTGCCGGAGGGCCTGGTGGACTTCGGAGCCGCCGGCGGGGCCGGGGCGGTGGTGGCCGGGGGTGCGGGCTGCTCGAGAGCCTTCTCCACGGTGTCGCGGAGGGCGTCGTAGTCCGGGTGCAGGTACTTCAGCCGCAGCTTGGCGGCGTCGAGGTGGACGTTCGAGACGGTCCCCGACTTCACCCGGAGCGCCAACTGGACCATCGCGGGCAGCAGTTCCTGCGGGATGTCGGTGCGCAGCAACTGCTGGCCGGCCCTGGCGATCGCCTTGTACTTCGTCACCAGCGTCCTCGGGTCGGCCGCGTCGATGATCCCCTTGATCGCGCAGCGCTGGCGGATCTGGCGCTGGTCGTCGTCGGCGCCGTACCGGCCGCGCGCGAACCACAGCGCGTGCCGCCCGTCGAGGTGCTGGTTCGGCCCGGGCTCGATCCACTCGCTCGGCGGGATGTTCGAACTGCTGACGCCGCCCATCGCGACCCGCTCGTTGACGTTGACGGTGATGCCGCCGAGCGCGTCGACGAGTTCGGCGAAGCCTTTCAGGTTGACCTGCAGGTAGTAGTCGAGCTTCAGGCCGATCGCCTCGCCGACGGACTGCTTCAGCACGTCGGCGCCCTCGTTGTCGGACGGGCCGAGGATGCCCGGGTGGGCCGCCGGGATGTTCTGGTACATCGAGGTCAGCATCCACTCCAGCCTGCCCTCGAGGCTGAGCCCTTCCTTGCCGTAGCCGTTCGGGTAAAGCTTGTGCAGCGGCGAGTCCTTCGGGAACGGCATGAAGGTCAACTGCCGCGGCATCGAGACCAGCGAGGTGTCGCCGGTCCTGGTGTCGATACTCGCCACGATCACCGTGTCGGTCCGCACTCCGGGCCGGCTCGGCGCGTCGTCGCCGCCGAGCAGCAGCAGGTTCAGCCGCGGCTTGTCCTCCCACGGGTCCTTGGTGTTGACCACACTCGGCCGGGTCGCACTCTTGCCCTCGCCCTGCGCCACGAACACGTCCTGCACCAGGTCGCGCTGTGCCAGCACACTCTGTACGCCGAGGGCGGCCGGGGCCGCGATCGCGAAGCACAGGACGCCGACCAGCAGCGCGCCGAGGACCCGGCCGCCGCGGCCACCTGTTGCCGGACGCAACGAACGGTGCGACGCGACGACGACCACGATCCAGAGGACGGCCAGCGTGCCGATCGCCACCGACGTGATCAGCAGCCGGCTCGGTACGACGGCCGCCGAGAGAACCTCCTCGCGCCGGGCCAGGCCGACGTAGGCCCCGAGCGCGATCAGTCCGAGGGTGACGGTCAGCACGAAGACACCGATCCGGCGGCGGCCGCCGATGACAAGGCCGAGCCCGGGGAGCAGGGCACCGAGCAAGGTCAGCCCAAGCACCCTCGGAACCGACCGCGGCCGGCGTCCGTCCGGCTCGGACGCGGGCAACCCGGGATCGCTCGTGGCGCCTGTCGCGCGCGACCGTTTCCCCATGGCTCCCCTGTCGCCGTCCCCCGAGTACCAGTGTGCGTCAAGTACCCGTGCCCGCACCTCTTCAGACGTGTCACCGGGTCAAACGGTTGTCATACCGGCAGATGCGTTCCGGCGAAGCCGGGCGTCTCGACGAGGGTGCGCACCACCACGGCGATGCGGTCGGGCGGGGTCCACTTGGTGGTGTCGGCCTTCGGCATCGCGGCCCGGTTGGCGGGGGTGTCGATGGTGCCGGGCACGATGGTGTTCACCCGGATGCCGTCACGCGCGTACTCCGCGTGCAGGGCGTCGGCGAACGCGATCACTCCGGCCTTCCCGGTGATGTACCCGGCTGCCCCGGCGAACGGCCGCAGCGCCGCTCCGCTCGACGTGCAGACCACCGCTCCACCGCCGGCGGCGATGAGGTGCGGAAGCACGCCCTGTGTCATCAGGTACGTCGGCCGCAGGTTGAGCCGGATCATCGACTCGAAGTCCTCGACCGGCGTCTCGTGCACCCGCGCCCCGGAGCCGAAGCCGCCGACGAGGTTGACCAGTGCGGCCAGTGGCGCGGCCTCGTCGGAGGTGGCGAGCGCGACGACGTCCGCCGTACCGGCCGGATCGAACGGGTCGGCGACGATCGGGTTCAGCGCCGGGTCGGTGCCGAGCCGGGCCAGCGACTCCTCGGTCCGCCCGGGTACGACGACCCGCCAGCCGGCTCGCAGGAACTCCGCCGTCACCGCCGCGCCGAGCACACCGGTGCCACCGGCAACCACCACCGTCTTCGTCATGCCGGAAGCCTAATCCGGTCGCGGCGACCGGCTCCTGGAGGTTAGCGTCGGCAGTGTGCGGATTCTGACGCTGGGTGGGAACGGATTCGTCGGACGCGCGGTCATCGCGGACGCGCTCGAACACGGCGCCGAGGTGGCGTCCTTCAGCCGGGGCAGGAGCGGGACCGACCTCCCACCGGAGGTGACGCAACTGTTCGGCGATCGCGACACCGGTGACTACGCGGCGCTGCGGACCGGTGAGTGGGACGCGGTGGTCGACCTGAGCGGTTACCAGAGCAAGCAGGTCGACGAGGCGATGGACGTGCTGGGCGACCGGGTCGGGCGCTACCTGTTCGTCTCCAGCCACGCCGTCTACGTCCGGGATCTGCCGCCCGGCACCGACGAGAACGCGCCACGGCGTGAGCCGCTGCGGGCGGCCGACGAACTCACGAACGACACCTACGGCCCCTGCAAGGTCGCCTGCGAGGACGACGTCGTGGAGCGGTACGGCGACCGCGCGACGATCGTCCGCCCCGGCAAGGTCACCGGTCCCGGCGACACCTCGGAGACGGTCCTCTACTGGGTACGGCGGGGAGCCCGGGGCGGCCGGGTTGCCCTGCCGACGCGACCGGAGCAGCCGTTGCAGTTGACCGACAGCCGCGACCTCGGCCGGCTCGTCGTCCAGCTCGTCACCGACGGCAGGCCTGGAGCGTTCAACGCGATCGGACCCGACAGCACGATCGGGGAACTGATCGAGACCGCCGCCGAGGTCGCCGGCAACGCGGTCGAGTTGGTGCGGGTACCGGCCGGCGCCGTTCCGGGAGGCTTCCCCTTGATGGAGCCCGAGACGGCGTGGGCAACGCGTCGACGCGACCAGTCCAAGGCACGGGCCGCGGGTATGCCGGTGACGCCCCTGCGGCAGACCGTCGCCGACGTCATCGCTTGGGACCGGGGCCGCGGTGAACCTCCGCTCGCGGTCGGTCTCTCCGATGAGGAAGAGCTGAGGCTACTCGGGCAGGGCTAGGGTCCGGCCGGCGTCGCGGGCCGCGTTGATGCTGCGGGTGAGGGTGTCGCGGAGGGCAGCCGCTTCCTCGGCGAAGCCTTGGACGACCGAGGTGTCACCGGCCGGCTCGGTCCGGGCCAGGAGCTCGATGTAACGGTCGCCGTCCTCCAGCGCCGCCTCGGCACGCAGCGCGGCATCGGCCGAGCGGACCCTGTCGGCGTACCGCTCCAGCAACTCGACCTTGCGCTTGATGGCGTCGACGGAGAGCGCGAGTGCTCGGCGCTGCGGTCCGAGCACGGCTTCCAGCTCGGCGGTCGACATGCCCCGCGCGACCTCGCGCTGCCGGGCCCGCAGCACGGTCTGCTCACGCAGCACCTGGCCGATGTCCCAGAGCTGCTCGGGCAGGACCAGGTCGTTCTTCACCTCGTCGAGCAGCCCGCGCCGGGTGACTGTTGCCTCGAGCACCGTTTTCACCGCGCGTTGGGCCCGGTCCAGCAGCCGGGCGGCCGCCTCGTCGAAGTCCTCCGGCAGCAGGTACCTGCCGTGCTGCCGCCGGACCGCCTTGTGGCCGCGGTCCTCGACCGCGGACTTGGCCACGATCCCGACGGTGGCGACGGCCAGGATCCCGGCCAGCACGATCGCCGACCAGGAGGCGACCTCGGCCGGCAACGTCGCCGCCATCAGGATGAGAGCCAGGATCCAGCCGCCGACGCAGACCGCGAGCCAGACCAGCAGCTGACCGAAGGTGTTGCCGGGTGCGACCGACCAGGAGGTCTCCCGCTTGGGCTTCGGCTGCCCGGCCGGGACGAACAACTCGGGCCGGGTGCCGTACAACCGCCGTACGCGGGCCGGAACGTCAGGCGCGAACACCGGCTCCATCGGCACCTCCACGACTGTCGACACTGTCGATACTCAGCGTAGCCGGGCCGGCTTCGCTTCGAGCCCGAACTCGAACAGACGGTCCTGAAGGCGTATTCAGTCGAGCGGGGAGACCCAGTCGGGGTTGCGGCCGAGGAGGCCGAGTAGCTGGTCGAAGTCGGAGGCGTCGCCGGAGACCTTGACGCTGCGCTCGAAGGCGGCGCCGGGGCCCCGGACCGCGTCGGTGTCAGGGATCTTGCGGGCCAGGATCAGCGCCTGCTCGACCAGGTCCGGCGGCGGGTCGTACGGGATGTCGATGGCCCGGGCCAGGTCCCACGCGTGCACGACACAGTCGAGCTGGTGGAAACTCAGCGCCACCCGGCGCGGGAACGAGCCGTACTCGCGGACCTCCATCAGCCGGTCCAGCGCCCCGCCGTCGGCGAACGCGTCCGCGACCCGGACGTTCGACCGGCGGTACGCGCCGGACGGGTGGTCCCCGAGCCGTCCGCCGTTCCAGGTCTGCACCGGGGCCGACCCGTTCAGCGCCGCGGCGGCGAAGCCCTCGTTCTCGCTGACGATGTGGCGGAGCAGACCGCGGACGGTCCAGTCCGGGCAGGGCGTCGGGAACCACAGCTGTTCGGGGCGCACCTGCATGACCACCTCCCCGAGTACTGCACCGGCCCTCCGATCCAGATCCCGGATGTCCATCCGTGCTCCTCCCGTCGGCGCTGCCCCAGCCGAGCATAGGCCCGCGGGCCTGTTTTGGGCATGGACCGGGTTCGAGCACAAGGGACAACCCGCACTGCGGCGCGCGTGAGATGATGCGGCCATGGGCTTCCAGATCGCGAACCTGCCGGACGCGGACCGTGTCCTCGACGAGTACCCGTTCGCTCTCGTCGTCGGGATGATGCTGGATCAGCAGTACGGGATGGAGCACGCCTTCCGGGGCGGCTGGAAGGTGCTCAGCCGATTCGGCACCCTCGATCCGGCGGCGATCGCCGCCGCCGAGCCGGAGGCGTTCAAGGAGCTGTGCTCCCAGCCCCCGGCGATCCATCGGTTCCCCGGCTCGATGGCTGCCCGGCTGCAGGAGCTGGCCGCCCTGGTCGAGTCCAGGTACGACGGTGACGTGACCCGGCTGTGGACGGAGCCGACGACCGGTAAGGAACTGCTCAAGCGGGTGCAGGAGCTTCCCGGCTTCGGCAAGCAGAAGGCTCAGATCTTCGTGGCGCTGCTGGCCAAGCAACTCGGTGTCCGGCCCGACGGCTGGGAGGCGGCCGCCGGGGACTACGCGCTCGACGGGTACCGGTCGGTCGCGGATGTCGTGGACGCGGATTCGCTGCAGAAGGTCCGTGAGTTCAAGCAGCAGAAGAAGGCCGCCGCTAAGGCCGGCTGATCAGCGGTTCGGGACCCGGGTCCGCCACAACAGGTAGACGAAGTACGGCGCTCCGATCAGCGCGGTGAGCAGTCCGGCCGGGATCTGCGCCGGAGCCAGCAGCGTGCGGCCGAGGCTGTCCGCGACGCTGACCAGGATCGCGCCGAGCAGCGCGGCGACCGGCAGGATCCGGGTGTGCCGCCCGCCGACCAGCGCCCGGGCGGCGTGCGGTGCCACCAGGCCGACGAAACCGACCACGCCGATCGCGGACACGGCGGCCGCGGTCAGCAACGCCGCGCACAACAACGCGGTCAGCCGGGTGCGCTCGAGCCGTACGCCGAGGATGCGCGGTACGTCGTCGTCCAGCGCCACCAGGTCGAGTTCGCGCCGGGCGTGGACGATCACCGGGGTGAGCACCAGCAGCGCGATCGCCACCGGTACGACCTGTGGCAACGTCCGCCCGTACGTGCTGCCGGACAACCACGTCATCGCCATGCTGACGTTCCACGGATCGGTGGCGACGATCAGCAACGTGATGATCGCGGTCGCCCCCGACGACACCCCGACACCGATCAATACCAGCCGGTCGGAGCTCAGCCCGCCACGCCACGACACCAGGTAGACCAGCGCGAACGTGGCCAGCGCGGCCACCGCGGCGGCCCCCGACAGCAGCCAGATGCTTGCGGACGGCAACAGTACGAGCGTGGTCACCGCACCCACGCCCGCCCCGCCCGTGATCCCGAGGATCCCCGGTTCCGCCAGCGGGTTCCGGCAGACCGCCTGGACCGTCGTCCCCGCGATCGCGAGCGCCGCACCGCACAGTACGGCGGACAGCACCCGCGGGAACCGCTGGTCGAGCACATAGGTGATCGCCCGACCGGACCGCCCGTTGATCCAGTTCATGACATCACCGGTACGCAGGAACGCATCGCCGGCCAGCATCGCCAGGACGCCGGCCACGACCAGCAGTACGGCGAGCACACCGGTGACAACCCAGAACGTCCGCCGGCTGCGCAGCCCCGAACTCGCACCACCCGGCGTCCGGCTCGGGCCCGAATCGCGGTACCGCCGCGCCAGCCAGACGAGCACGGTCGCACCGACCATCATGGTCATCACACCGGTCGGGATCTCCACCCCGGCCTGGCCACCGAGCAGGGCCCGGAGTACGACGTCCGCGGCAAGGACGACCAGGACGCCGGCCAGACCGCTCAACGGAAGCAGTACGCGGTGCCGCAGCAACCCGGGCACCATCGGAGCGATCAGCCGCACGAGCACCGGGGCGACCAGACCGACGAAGCCGACCGGGCCGGCAACCGTGACCGCGGCGGCCGACAGCAGCACCGTCAACAGGGTGATCAGTACGCGCACCCGCCGTACGTGAACACCCAGCACCGACGCGGTGTCGTCACCGAGGGCGAGGATGTCCAGCTTCGGCGCCAGCAGCATCGCCCCGATGATGCCGACGGCAACGACTGGCGCCATCTGGCCGACCGCGGTGAAGTCGGTCTGCACCAGCGTGCCCGCTCCCCAGGCGAACGTGCCGACCGTCTCCTCGCGGTAGAGCAGCAGAAGCAGCGTCGTCACCCCGGCCAGCGCCATCGCGACGGCCGATCCGGCCAGGATCAGCCGGGTCGGACCTGACGAGCCGCCGGCCGACAGGGCGAGCACCAGGGCGGCGGCCGCCAGCCCGCCGAGAAAGGCGACTCCCCCGGCGGGCAGCACCGGCAACGAGACCCCGAACGCGGCCACGACCACGACCGCGAGATACGCCCCGGCGTTGACCCCCAACGTGTCCGGCGAGGCGAGCGGGTTCCGTGCCAGCGACTGGAGCCCGGCCCCGGCGAAGCCGAGCGCGACCCCGACCAGTACGCCGGCCAGCAGCCGGGGCAGCCGGGACGCGATCAGCACATTGGCGGAGTTGTCCGTGCCCTGGCCGACGAGCAACCGCAGGAGGTCACCGGCGTTCACCGACGAGGTGCCCTGGGTGAGGTGTACAGCAGCCAGCAGTACGGCGGCCACAGCGGCCAGAGCCAACACGCTCGCCACGCGGAGCCGCCGTACCGGCTGCAGAGCCTCGGGAACCTGGACGTCAGGTCCCGGGGCGGTCACCTGGGTCAAGACGTGACTGCCTGGACGGCCGCGTCGATGAACTGCTCGGTCGACTTCGGACCGCCGAACATCCAGATGCCGTCCGGGAGCCGGTGTACGTCGTTCCGCTTCACGAACGGCAGGTTCTTCCAGATCGCGTTCTTGGCCAGGTCGCCGCCGAACACGTCACCGCCGTCGGCGTCGTTGGCGATGTAGAGGAAGTTGCCGTCCGGCAGCTTGGTCAGGCCCTCGAGGTCGGTCTGGGCCAGGCCGTAGTCCTTGTCACCGGCGCCGGTCCAGCCGTTCTTCAGGCCCAGTTCGGCGAGCACCGCGCCGAGCAGCGAGCCGGTGGTGAACATCCGGATCGAGATCGTGCTGCCCTGCTTCCAGCCGTCGGCCATGGTGAAGTTCTCACCGGCCTTGCCCGCGTCGGCGATCTTCTGCTTGCCCTCGGCCAGCGCCTTGTCGAAGTCGGCGTTGAGCTGCCTGGCCCGGTCGGCCTTGCCGATCGCGCTGCCGATCAGCTCCAGGTTGGCCTTCATCTGCGCGATCGGCTTGGTCGCGTCCGAGCCGCGGATCACCAGCACCGGTGCGATCTTCTCGAACTGGGCGATCGAGTTCGCCGACTCGTCGGTGGTGGTGATCACCAGGTCGGGGCTGAGCGCGGCGATCGCGTCCACGCTGGACTCACCGCGGGTGCCGACGTCCTTGACCGACGGGTCCAGCTTCTCGGCGGTGACCCACTTGCCGTATCCCTTGGTGTCGGCGACCCCGACCGGCATCACGCCCAGCGTCACGAGACTCTCGACCGCGTTCCACTCGAGCGCGACGACCTTGGCGGCCGGGGCCTTCAGGTCGAGCTTCTTGTTCCGCGCGTCGGTGATCGAGACCGGCTGCGCGGTGGTCTGCGCAGCGGCGTCGGTGGTCGCGGGCTCGCTCGTCCCGCACGCCGTCAACGCGAACAGGGCAGCAGCGAGCAGGGCGGTGGTTCTCTTCATCAGATGTCCTCAGATCGTGGTGAGGCGATTCAGGTGCTTGCCGATGGGACGGGTGGTGACCAGGCCGGTCGCGGGGTCGGTACCGACCTCGATCCGGATGCCGTAGGTCTCGGTCAGCGCGTCGGCCTCGAGCACCTCCTCCGGCGTACCGCTCGCACGGACCCGCCCCTGATCGAGCAGCGCGATCCGGTCCGCCACGGCGGCGGCCTGGTTCAGGTCGTGCAGTACGACGCCGACCGCGACGCCGTGGAGGTCGGCGAGCTCACGCATCAGGTCGAGGATCTCGATCTGGTAGCGCAGGTCGAGGAACGTGGTCGGTTCGTCGAGCAGCAGGACGCCGGTGTCCTGGGCCAGACAGGTCGCGAGCCACACCCGCTGCAGCTCGCCGCCGGACAGCTCGTCGACCGCGCGCTCGGCCATCGCGGTCACCCCGGTGACCGCCATCGCGTGCTCGATCGCCCGGTTGCCGTCCGGGTCGTCGGTCCGCCAGCGCCCGCGATGCGGATGCCGCCCGTACCCGACGACGTCGCGCACACTCACCCCGTTGGGGGTCGGCCGCGACTGCGACAGCAGGGTGACCTTGCGGGCGAACTCCTTGGCGGACAGGTCGAGCGCGCTGACGCCGTCCGGGAACGTGATCCGGCCGTCGTCGGGGTGATGGAGCCGCGCCAGGGCACGCAGCAGCGTCGACTTCCCGCTGCCGTTCGGTCCGACGAGCACGGTGACACTGGCCGCCTCGATGCGCAGGGATGCGCCGTCGACCACCCGCTTGCCGTGATATCCGAGGCGCAGGTCGTCGCCCGCCAGCCCCACCGTCTCCTGCATGCAGCAGAGGATAGCCTTACCTAATTGAACTGTCAGCTTTACGCTGCGTCGCTGGAACCGTTCACAGAGTGAGGGCCAGCCGGGTGGCCTGGTCGATGGCGCGTTTGGCGTCGAGTTCGGCGGCGACGTGGGCCCCGCCGATCAGGTGCACCGGGCGACCGGTGTCGCGCAAGGCGTCGGCGAGGTCGCGCACCGGTTCCTGGCCGGCGCAGACAACGACGGTGTCGACGTTCAGGACCCGTGGATTCTCGCGCTTCGGGCCGAAGGTGAGATGCAAACCGTCGTCGTCGATGCGTTCGTAGTTGACGCCACGCAGTTGCTCGACCTGCTTGTTCTTCAAGGCCGCTCGGTGTACCCAGCCGGTGGTCTTGCCCGGGCCGGCGCCGATCTTCCCGGGCTTGCGCTGCAGGAGATAGACGCGCCGCGGCGAGGGCTCGGGCCGCGGCGTGGTGAGTGCGCCGGGGGCGAATCTCGGATCGGTCACGCCCCACTCCGCCTTCCACGCCTCGAGGTCCAGCGCGGGTGACGCTTCGGTGGTCAGGAACTCACTCACGTCCACGCCGATCCCACCGGCTCCGATGACCGCGACGGTACTGCCGACCGGCTTGCGGTCGCGGACGACCTCGACGTACGAGAGAACCTTCGAGTGGTCGATGCCGGGGATTGCCGGAACGCGTGGGACGACTCCAGTGGCCAGCACGATCTCGTCGAAGCCGGCCAGGTCCTCGGCCGTCGCTCGGTGCCCGAGGTGCAGCTCGACGCCGGTCAGGTCGAGCCGGCGCCGGTAGTAGCGGATCGTCTCGGCGAACTCCTCCTTGCCGGGGATCCGCCGCGCGATCCCGAACTGCCCGCCGATCTCGTCGTCGGCCTCGAACAGCTCCACCCGGTGTCCGCGCTCGGCCGCCGTCACCGCCGCGGCCAGGCCGGCCGGACCGGCCCCGACGACCGCGATGTTCTTCGTACGGCGGGTGGGCAGTAACCGCAGCTCGGTCTCGCGCGCCGCCCTCGGGTTGACCATGCAGCTCGCCTTCCGCTTGGCGAAGACATGGTCCAGACAGGCCTGGTTGCAGGCGATGCAGACGTTGATCTCGTCGGCGCGGCCAGTGGTTGCCTTGAGCACCCAGTCAGGGTCGGCGAGGAACGGCCGGGCCATGCTGACCAGGTCGGCGTCGCCGCGCGCCAGCACCTCTTCGGCCACCTGCGGCAGGTTGATCCGGTTCGACGTGACGACCGGGACACTCACGTGCGGCTTGAAGGCAGCGGTCACGCCGGTGAAGGCAGCGCGCGGCACCGAGGTCACGATCGTCGGCACCCGGGCCTCGTGCCAGCCGATGCCGGTGTTGATGATCGAGGCACCGGCCGCCTCGATCTCCTTGCCCAGCGCAACGACCTCGTCCCAGGACTGGCCGCCCTCGACCAGGTCGGCCATCGACAGCCGGTAGATGATCAGGAAGTCGTCCCCGACGCGTTCGCGGGTCCGCCGGACGATCTCGACCGCGAGCCGGCGGCGGTTCTCCGGGCTACCGCCCCAGCGGTCGGTGCGCCGGTTGGTCCGCTCGGACAGGAACTGGTTGATGAAGTACCCCTCGGACCCCATGATCTCGACGCCGTCGTACCCGGCCTCCCGGGCCAGCGCCGCACAGTCGACGTACGCGGTGATCTGCCGGCGGACGCCGCGGTCGGTCAGGGCACGCGGCCTGAACGGGTTGATCGGGGCCTTCAGAGCCGAGGCGGAGACGCTGAACGGGTGGTACGCGTACCGGCCGGCGTGCAGGATCTGCAGGGCGATCCGGCCGCCCTCGGCGTGCACGGCGTCGGTGACGATGCGGTGCTTGCGCGCCTGGCGGCTGCTGGTCAGCTTCGAGCCGAACGGGGTGAGCCAGCCGGTCCGGTTCGGTGCGTAGCCGCCGGTCACCATCAGGCCGACCCCGCCGCGGGCCCGCTCGGCGAAGTACGCCGCCAGCCTGGGCAGGTCCTTCGCCCGGTCCTCCAGGCCGGTATGCATCGAGCCCATGATCACCCGATTCGGCAGCACCACATGCCCAAGATCAAGCGGAGCCAACAGGTGCGGGTAGGCGCTCATCGATTGTCCTTTCGGAGGGCCTCGATCACTTCGTCACACCACTCCACGAACGACTCCTCGGCGCGGATGCCACCGCGCAGGACGAGGTACTGGTGCAGGTCCCGGCCGTGCAGCCTGGCCGGTTTCGGGAAGTCCCGTTTCTGGATCCCGCGGTAGATCTCGAGCCGGGTGGCGTGCTCGGCCCGGTGCCGCTCGACTTCCTTCAGTACGACGTTCGGATCACCGATCGACGCACCGCGCAACTTCACCCCGAGACCGTCGCGCAGTACGGCGGGGTCCTCCGGCTCGGCCAGCCACCGGGTCAGCTCCGCCTTGCCGGCCGCGGACACCCGGTACACCTTCTTGTCCGGCCGCCCGTCCTGCGCGATCTCGGTGTGCCGGACCCAGCCGGCCTCGTCCATCCGGCGCAGGACCCGGTAGATCTGCTGGTGGGTGGCCGGCCAGAAGTACCCGATCGACCGGTCGAACCGCCGGGCCAGCTCGTAACCGGACGCCGCCCGCTCGGTCAGCGAGACGAGAATCGCGTGTTCCAGGGCCATGTCAGGACTCTAGCTATGCAACGCGTTGCACTGCACCTGATTGCATCCAGGATCACAGTCGAGTTCCGGACCGGCTGCTGAGGCTTTGGGATAATGGTTGCAGACGCCAGCTATCGCGGATCGAGGAATCATGGACCAGCAGGCCCACCCGACCAAGACGACGTTGCCCGGGATCGGCACCCGGTACGACCTGATCACCGAAGGCGGCAAGCATGTCTCGGTGGTGGTGCACGACGACGGACGGCGGTTCCTCGGCTTCCACGACCCGCAGGACGACGACAACTGCAAGGACTCCGTCCCACTGGATCCCGGCGAGGCGGCCGCCCTGGCCCAGTTGCTCCTGCCCGCGCCGATCGACCCGGTCCGCGGCGAGATCGAGATCGACCTGGTCACCGAACACATCCCGATCACGGCCAAGTCGCCGTACTCCGGCCGCACGCTCGGTGACACCCAGGCCCGCAGCCGGACCGGTGCGTCGATCGTCGCCGTCCTGCGCCGGACCGGGGCCACCCCGTCGCCGGCGCCGGACTTCCGGTTCGCGACCGGTGACACGCTCGTCGTGGTCGGCACCCGCGAGGGCGTCGACGCGGTGAACGACCTGATCGCGGGTGGGTGAGAGATGCACGAGAACACCACCGCCCTGCTGATCGAGCTGGGCGCGGTCATCCTTGCCCTCGGCATCCTCGGCCGGATCGCCGCCCGGTTCGGTTTTTCGCCGATTCCGCTCTACCTGCTGGCCGGGCTGGCGTTCGGACACGGCGGGTTGCTGCCGTTGGCGGCCAGCGAGGAGTTCGTCGCCACCGGCGCCGAGATCGGCGTCATCCTGCTGCTGTTGCTGCTCGGCCTCGAGTACACGGCCAGCGACCTGGTCGGCACGTTGAAGACGCAGTACATCTCCGGTGTCGTGGACTTCCTGCTCAATGCGTTACCCGGCGCTGCCGTGGCGTTGCTCCTCGGCTGGGGACCGGTGGCCGCGGTCGCGCTGGCCGGTGTCACCTGGATCTCGTCGTCGGGGGTGATCGCCAAGGTCGTCGGCGACCTCGGGCGGCTCGGTAACCGGGAAACCCCGGTGGTGCTGGGGATTCTGGTGCTCGAGGACCTGTCGATGGCGGTCTACCTGCCGATCCTGACCGCGCTGCTCGCCGGTGTCGGGCTCGCCGGCGGCAGCATCACGTTGCTGATCTCGCTCGGCACGGTGAGCATCGTCCTGTTCGTTGCCTTGCGCTACGGACGCCTGATCAGCCGGGCCGTGTCGTCCGACAACCCGGAGATGCTGCTGCTGGTCGTGCTCGGGATGACGTTGCTGGTCGCCGGGATCGCACAGCAGTTGCAGGTGTCGGCGGCGGTCGGCGCGTTCCTGGTCGGGATCGCGTTGTCGGGTGAGGTCGCGCACGGGGCGCGGAACCTGCTGAGCCCGTTGCGGGACCTGTTCGCCGCGGTCTTCTTCGTCTTCTTCGGGCTGAGCACCGATCCGAGGGAGATCCCGCCGGTGCTCGCGATCGCCCTCGGACTCGCGGTCCTGACCGCGCTGACGAAGATCGCCACGGGCTGGTACGCCGCCCGCCGCGCCAACGTCGGATCGGCCGGGCGCTGGCGGGCCGGCGGCACCCTGGTCGCCCGGGGCGAGTTTTCCATCGTCATCGCCGGTCTCGCGGTGGGCGTCGAACCACGGCTCGGCCCGCTGGCGACGGCGTACGTGCTGATCCTGGTCATCCTGGGCCCGATCGCCGCCCGCTACACCGAACCCCTGGCCCGCCGCCTCACCACCCGCCGTCGGACGCCAGCCGGTCCACCCGCCGCCGAACGCCTCGACGACCCCGCCAACACCCCGACCTGAGCTCCCAGCCGGCCGGCGGGACTTGCCACAGCGAACGGGGCCGTGCACAGGCAACACCTGTGCACGTCCCCCGCGTGGTGTTCACCCCCCCGGCGGCTCACCTCGGTTGGTTGGCCCGCTGGTTCAGCGCGGCCTGGTCCACCGTTTGGCGGATGCGGCGGGCGCGGGTCTCGGGGCGTTTGGCCAGGGTGATCCACTCGAGGATCGTGCGGCGGGCGGACGGCGGGAAGGCCCGGAAGTGCTTGTCCGCAACGGGGTTCTCGTCCAGGGCTGCCTGCAGGTCGGCGGGAACGATCAGGTTCTGCGCGTCGGCCAGGAGGTCCCAGGTGCCGGTGCGTTTGGCCAGGTCGACGAGTTCCTGACCGGCGGGAGCCATCAGGCCCGCCGCGGTGAGGCGTTCGACCCGGTCGCGGTTGACCTTGCTCCACGTGCTGCGCGGGTTCCGCGGCGTGAAGCACTGGTACGTCGTCCTGTCGTCCCGCTGGACCGTCTTGCTGTCGATCCAGCCGAAGCACAACGCGTGCTCGACGGCGCTCGTGAGGCCGATCCCCGCCTCGTCCCGGTGAATGATCAGCCAGACCGATCGCTCGACCCGCCCGTTCGCCGCCAGCCAGGCCCGCCACTCGTCGGCGGTCGTGCAGGCCAGCGCTTCGTCATCGGTCGGTGTGCTCATACTCCCAGCATGCGCCCGATAAGTGCTCACCGAATGAGCACTTTCTCAGAAGAGTGCGTCACCCGTTCGTGGTCCAGCAGGGCCTGCTTGCGCTCGAGGCCTCCGCCGTACCCGGTGAGGTTGCCGGTCGAGCCCACCACGCGGTGGCACGGCACGATGATGCTGATCGGGTTCTTGCCGTTGGCGAGCCCGACCGCGCGAGATGCGCCCGGCACGAGACCGAGGGTCCGGGCGAGTTCGCCGTACGTGGTGGTCTCGCCGTAGGGGATGTCCTGTAGGGCGATCCACACCCGCTGCTGGAACGGCGTGCCCGCCAGGTGCAGTGGTACGTCGAACGTCGTACGGCCGTGGTGGAAGTACTCGATCAGTTGCTCGGCGACCGCGGGGAGAACCGAGTCGTCGCGGTCCCCGAAGGTCTCGATCGGCGGGCGGTGCCGATGCTGCTCCATGTAGACGCCGGCGAGGCGGCCGTCCCTGTCGACCAGCGTGAGCGGGCCGAGCGGGCTGTCCACGACGGCGTACGTCACCGCGTCGCCTCCCACTGCGCGCGGTCGATCCGGTAGAGAACGTGGCGGCGCAGTCGGTGGCCCGGGGCGATCCGCGGGTGGTCGAAGTCGTCGGCCTCGTCGTGCGTCATCCCGATCCGCTGCATGACCCGCTGGGACGGCAGGTTCGTGGTGGTGGTGAACGAGACGATCTCGTCCAGGCCGGCCGGACCGAACCCGTGCGCCAGCGCCGCGCGGGCCGCCTCGGTCGCGTAACCGTTGCCCCAGGCCTCTTTCATCAGCCGCCAGCCGATCTCGACCGCGGGCGTGAAGTGCGCCTCGAAGCTCGGCACCGACAGCCCGGTGAATCCGATGAACCGGCCGGTCTCCCGCACCTCCAGCGCCCACAGTCCCCAGCCGCGCTCGTCGATCGCCGGGCTGAACCGGTCGACGAAGTCGTCGCTCTGCTCCGGTGTCATGGTCGACGGGAAGTGCTCCATCACCGCCGGGTCCGCGTTCATCGCGGCGAACGGCTCGCGGTCGGACTCGCGCCACTGGCGCAGCAGGAGACGGTCGGTGGACAACTCGGTCATGCTCACTCCGCGGGAATCGTGTTGATCGCGTGGTCGCCGGTGGCCCACAGGTACTGCACCGCGTACGCGCGCCAAGGACGCCACGCACGCGCGTGGGCGGTCAGGGCTTTGGGGGCTTCCGGCAAGCCTAGATGACGGGCGGCGTACCGGACACCCAAATCACTGGCCACGAAGGCGTCCGGGTCGCCGAGCGCGCGCATCGCGATCGACTCGACCGTCCACGGCCCGATCCCCGGCAGGGCATCGAGTTGCTGCCGCGCCTTGTCCCAGTCGCTGCCCGCACCGAGGTCGACCTCACCGGCGGCCAGGGTCCGGATCAGTGTCATCAACGTCGTACGACGGGACTTCGGGAAGGCAAGGGTTTCGGGATCGAGCCCGGCCAGCGACTGCATGGTCGGGAACAGATGGGTGAGCCCGCCGGCCGCGTCCTCGATCGGCTCACCGTGCTGCAGGACGAGCCGATGAGCATGCGTCCGGGCGGCCGCGGTCGACACCTGCTGCCCGAGCACGGCCCGGACGGCGAACTCCTCGCCGTCGACGGTGTGCGGAACCCGACGACCGGGCGCCTTCGCGATCAACGGCGCGAGCACCGGGTCGGTGCTCAACAGGTCGTCGACCGCGACCGGGTCGGCGTCCAGATCGAGCATCCGCCGGCACCGGCTGATCGCGATCGCGAGGTCACGCTGGTCGGTCAGGGACAGTTGGCACGCGATGTGGTCGGGCATCGGCTTCAACGCGACCACTCCGTGTCCGTGCGGGAGCCTGAGCGTCCGTCGATAGTGACCGTCGCGCCACTCCTCCACACCCGGTACGCCGGTGGCTATCAGGTGACCGAACAGGTTGTCGGGCGTCAGCGGTGCGCGGAACGGGAGCCGGAGCGAGATGGTGCCGGGCGCGGATGTCGTCGTACCTCGCCTGGCGCGGCGGCGGAGCTCGGTCGGGGACAGCGCGAACACTTCCTGCACCGTCTCGTTGAAGGTCCGCACACTGGAGAACCCGGCCGCGAAGGCAACGTCGGCCATCTGCAGGTCGCTGGTCTCGATCAGCAGCCGGGCGGTCTGCGCGCGCTGGGCCCGGGCGATCGCCAGCGGGCCGGCCCCGAGCTCGGCCAGCAACTGACGCTGCACCTGGCGAACGCTGTAGCCGAGCTGGGCAGCGAGTCCTGGTACGCCGTCGCGGTCGACGACTCCGTCCGCGATCAGCCGCATCGCCCGGGCGACGAGGTCGGCACGGTCGTTCCACTCCGGTGATCCCGGACTGGCGTCCGGCCGGCAGCGCTTGCAGGCGCGGAACCCGGCCTGCTGAGCGGCGGCGGCACTCGGGTAGAACCGCATGTTCTCCACCTTGGGCGGCGCCACCGGGCAACTCGGCCGGCAGTAGATCCGCGTCGTCAGCACCGCGGTGAAGAACCACCCGTCGAACCGCGCGTCCTTGGACTGGACCGCGCGGACACACCGCTCTCTGCATTCGTACACGTCCCCCAGCATCGCTGCCGCCACCGACAGTCTCTAGCGGTTTTGCGACATGGAGGTGTCGCGGGCCAGCTGATTGTCGCGGGAATGCGACGCAAGGATCCGGTGTCGGATTCCCGCCAGAACCGGCGGCCGCGTGCCGGTGGACTGGAGGCATGAACGAACTACTTGGCAAGAAGGCACTCGTGACCGGTGGCAGCCGCGGGATCGGCGCGGCGACGGCGATCGCCCTGGCACGGCGGGGCGCGGATGTCGCGCTGACCTACAACAGTTCTGCCGACGCGGCGGCGACGGTGGTGAAGGAGATCGAGGCGCTCGGGCGTACGGCGTACGCCCTCGAGGTCGACGCGGCCGACGCGGTCGCGGTGGCAGACGGCGTCGCCCGGGCTGCGGACCGGCTCGGCGGTCTCGACATCCTGGTGAACAACGCGGGCGTCGGCGCGATCGGCCCGATCACCGACTTCACGCTCGACGACGTGGATCGCGTGCTCGCGGTCAACATCCGTGGTGCCTACGTCGCCGCGCAGGCCGCCGTACCGAGGCTGTCCGACGGGGGTCGACTGATTCACCTGGGCAGTTGTGCCGCCGGCCGGGTCACCAGTCCCGGGATGACGCTGTACGCGATGAGCAAGTCCGCGCTGATCGGCATGAGCAAAGCCCTGGCCCGTGAACTCGGGCCCCGCGGCATCACGTCGAACGTCGTCCAGCCCGGCCCGATCGACACCGACCTGAACCCCGCGGACGGCCCGTTCGCCGCCGCCCAGATCGCCGACCTGGCCCTCGATCGCTTCGGCACCCCGACCGAGGTCGCCACCGCAATCACCTACCTCGCCGGCCCCGACGCGGCGTACATCACCGGCACCGAACTCACCATCGACGGAGGCCACACGACCTGACGGCATTCATAAACGTCGACCGCATGCGTTCCTCGGTGACGGTCGGAGCAGTCGGACCTGGACGGCACCCGCGCGAGCTCACCAACCTCGCGCGGGTCGCCGAGGCGTTGACACCGGGCGGGGCGGGAGGGAAACTGCGGATGGTTTTAACGTTCAAAGTGTCTGTGGGAGGGTGCCGTGGCCACGTTGAAGCAGGTCGCCGCCCACGCCGAGGTGTCGGTGCAGACGGTGTCGAACGCCCTCAATGCACCCCACCGCCTCCGCCCGGACACGCTCGAACGGGTGAACCGCTCGATCGAGCTGCTCAACTACCGGCCCAATCGTAATGCGCGCAGCCTGCGCACCAGCGCGGTCGAACTGATCGGCTACTGCGTGCCGAGCTGGCCGAACCAGACCCACCTGGTGATGGACCAGTTCCTGCACGCGCTCTGCGCCGCCGCCGAAGCCTCCGGCCGGCACATCCTGCTGTTCACCGCCCCGCCCGCCCTCGAGGGCATGCCGGTGTACGACGACCTGCACGCGCGCCGCCTGGTCGACGGGTTCGTCCTCTCGCAGACCGAGACCCACGACCCGCGGCACGGCTGGCTCAAGGACAAGCAGATCCCGTTCGTGTCGTTCGGCCGGGTCTGGAAGGAGACCGTCCAGCCCGGCGCGTGGGTCGACGTCGACGGCGCGTCCGGCACCGCGACCGCGGTGCAGCACCTGTACGACACCGGCCGCCGGCGCATCGCGTTTCTCAGCTGGCCGAAGTCGTCCGGTCTGGCCGAGGACCGGCTCGCCGGCTGGCGCAATCGCTGCAAGGAGCTCGGCCTGCCCACCGGCGGACTGGCCGTGCGCTGCGGTGAGGACACCATCGACGACGGCGCCCGGGCGACCGCCGAACTGCTCGACGGCGACCAGCCGCCGGACGGGATCGTTGCCTTGAGCGACGTTCTCGCCCTCGGTGCGCTCCGCGAGCTCGGCGCGCGCGGTCTCACTCCCGGCGTCGACGTCGGCGTCACCGGCTTCGACGACTCACCACTCGCGTCGGTCGTCTCCCCCGGCCTGACCAGCCTCCGGCAACCGATGGACCAGATCGCGTCCGAGCTCATCGCCATCCTGACCGGTACCGCGCCCGACGTACCGGCCCAACGTCTGCTGCAACCCGAACTGGTGATCAGGGGCAGCTCAGCCCCTGGGTGATGCGGCGCATGCGTGCCGCGAGAAGGAGGACTCCGCCATGACTCTCCGCCCAACCGTCAGACGCAGCACCGCCCCACCACGCCGGGCCAGGCGCACGGCCGGCGTCGCGCTGCTCGCCGCCGCCACCATCCTGGCCGGCAGCGCCTCCGCAACCGCCGGCTCGGCTCCGAGTACGACGGGTGGCCGGCCGTCCGTCGGACCGTCAGAGCTCTCGGAGACCACCCGGCTGGCCGACCGGCGGTCGCTGGTGGTCGGGGATCGCGCCTACGCGATGGGCGACGAGACCGGCCTCTACCCCGCCGCCGGGTGGCACATCCGCGGCGAGATGGGAGGCTTCTGGACTCAGCCGATCAAGTTGCTCGACGGCCTGTGGTTCGGGCTCGACGGCGCCTGGCTCGGCAAGGACGTGGCGGCGCAGAAGTACACCAGCGGGCACGGCTACAGCCGGATCGACTACGCCGGCGACGTGCGCGTACGCCGTACCGACTTCGTCCCCGACGGCATCCGCGCGACCCTTGTCGGGCTCACGCTCGAGTCCAGTACGGCGAAGACGGTCAAGCTCGACGTGGACGCCCACTCCGAACTGATGGCGTCGTACCCGTGGGGCTGGACGACGCCGAGCGCGGCCGACGCCAACCTGCCGGACACGGGTGCCTACGCCGACGGATCGCTGCGGTTCCGCGAGCAGGGCACACCGTCGTTCCCGAACGCGACCGCCCACGACTACGCCGCATTCGTCGGATCGTCCCTGCGTCCAACGAGCCACGCCCTCGGACCGAACCACCGCGGCCCGCAGGACCCGGCGGTGATCTGCCCGGCCGACGGGACGACGCCGGCCCGCTGCGACGACTCGCTGGTCGGCAAGGGGACCGGCGGGCGCCTCACGTACGACGTGAAGCTCGCCCCCCGGAAGTCGAAGACCATCTGGTTCGCGGTGGCGGGATCGGACGACGGGGTGGCCGCCGCGCACCGCGAGTACCGCCGCGCCCTGAGCAGTCCGGAAGCGTTGCTGAAGGCAAAGGCCCGGGACCGTCGGAAGATCGACGCTCTGTCGGTGGTGGACCTGCCTGGTGACCGGCTGCTGCAGCAGAGTGTCGAGTGGAGCAAGCAGAACCTGGCGGACTCGGTGCAGGAGGCACGCAACCTGCGCATCCGCGACGTCAACGAAGGCAAGGACTACCCCGCCCCGGTCGGCACCGTCGACCGCGCACGCTGGTTCGGCGCAGGCTTCCCGGACTACCCGTGGATCTTCGCGACGGACGGTGAGTACATGGCGTTCGCCGCGGTCGCGGCCGGCCAGTTCGACACGGTAAAGGAACACTTGCGCGCGCTGCGGGACATCAGCGACCTCCTCAACGACCGCAGCGGCAAGGTCGCGCACGAGGTCGTCCCCACCGGTGACGTGTACTTCGGTTCGAACCAGAGCGCGGGTAACACCGACGAAACGGTGAAGTTTCCGAGCGCGGTCGCGCTGCTGTGGCGGTGGACCGGCGACGACAGGTTCCGTGACTCGATGTACGACTTCAGTGTCCGCAACCTGCGGTACGTCTACCGCGAACTGGACAAGGACGGCGACGGCTGGCCGGAGGGTCTGGCGAACGTCGAACGCAGCGGGATGGGCGTGGAGAAACTCGACAGCACCGTCTACCTCGCCCGCGGTCTGCGCGACCTCGCCGACCTGGCCGCGTCCAAGCGCGACACCCGGGTCCAGCAGTGGGCGACCGCCCGGGCCGACGACCTGGAGTCCCGCTTCGAGGCGCAGTGGTGGGTCCCGCAGGCGATGGGGTACGCCGACTCGGTCGACGACCCCGACAACCCCGCGAACGACAACACGCCGATCTTCCAGCGGCACTGGATCGGTGTCACGCCGATGGAGGCGGTCCTGAACCGGCCCGGCCGGCCGGACTCCCCGCTGGCCTCGGCCGACCATGCGCACATCGCCCTCGACCAGCGCGAGAAACCTTGTTACACAGGCGAGTTCGGCCTGTACCACACCGGCACCGGGCCGACCTCGGCCGCGGGCGGCAACCGCGGACCGTCGTGTGACCCGATCGTCTCCGAGGTCCAGAGCGAACGGGCCATGTTCGGGCTGAACACCTCGATCATGGCGGTTGCCGAGGGCAACTTCGGGCGGCTGGGCAGGAACCAGCAGCAGTTCTACACCACCGGCAACGCCCGGATCCAGCTCGACCCGTCGGTGTGGGAGACGCCGGGCGCGATGCCGGAGATCGCACCGTCACCCGACGCACCGGCGAACATCGGCCGGCCGTTCTACGACCGCTCGATGGCACTCCAGGCGTGGGGCGCGTACGGCATCCTGTGGCCGGTGGTGCACCAGCAACTCGGCGTCGACCCGGATCTCGGCCACGGCAAGGTCGCAGTGGTCCCGCAGCTCCCGGAGGGCCAGCAGAAGGTGGCCGGGAGCAACATCCGGCTGGGTCGCGGATCCATCGACGTGTCCGCACGCCTTGCAGGTAAGGAATTGCGGACCGACGTGAAGGTGAAGGGTGTCGGCGCGAAGTTCACCATCGGCGCCGTCCTGCCGGCCGGCGCGACGGTGAAGAGTGTCTCGCTGGACGGCCGCAGTGCGTCGTACCGGCTCGTCACCACGACCCGTGGAGTGGAGGTGCACGTCGCGGCCCGCGGCTCGTCCTCGGCGCTGAGGATCACTCTCAACTGATTGATTCGGCCGTGGCGGCTCACGTCGCCACGGCCCGACGTCGGGACCCCGACCCGGTGGGTCCTGACCGCCGGCCCGCGCACCTCCGTTCTGTGCGCCGGCCGGCTTCGCGTCGTTAACGACACCGCTCGGTGCCGATAGGCACACAGAAGCGAGGCCCCTCCGAGTATGAGTCGGAGGGGCCCCGCATAGCTGAAGGAAGGTGACGTCTCCAGCCTCCCGAACGGGTCCGTTGGGACCGGCAGACCCCGTCACCGGTCTACCTCGGTGGGGATCCCCACCGCTAGGGTCCTCGGTTTCCGTTCGACCCGCCGCCTCCATCAGAGGCGGCGTGTCGCCATTTCTACCGCCGTCGCCCGGCGCCGCACAACCCTTTCCTGCCAAGAGATTTCGTCAATTCGCGACCGACCGCGTGTCGTCCACAATGATCCCCCGGCCATCCACAGAATCCCCCGACTTATACACACCCCCTGTGCATAACCGGGGTGGTCAGCCCTTCGCCGGTTTGAGTGCCATCGGCCGCAGGACGAGATAGCCGACGTACAGGCCGAGCGCACTCACCACCAGGATGGACGGGACCGCGACAGCCAGTGGCGGACGCTGGTAGCCGATGCTGCTGAGCGCGTCGGCGAGCCACTGGGCGACCAGCAGGAACTCGGCCGCGGCCGCCGGGAGCACCGCCAGCGGCAGCATCAGCACTCCGCGCCAGAAGCCGAACCGGTAGAACGTGATCCCGAGCAACCAGCCGGCCGTCTCGTGCGACAGGACCAGCAGGAAGAACTCGGTGAAGATCAGACCGGCCTGTGAGGTGTCACCGAACAGGTGCGGGTTCGCCAGCGTCTGCGCCCAGCCCTGCGAGCGGTAGAGGAGGTGCTCGGCCTGGTAGACCAGCACCCACAGCACCGCGGTCGCGGCCGCCGCCCCGGTGAGATAGATGCTTGCGGCAACGGAAAACATCCGCCGGGTGATGCTCTGGGCGATCAGCAGGGTGAAGTACGCCGGGGTGAGGGTGATTCCCAGCGCCATCGAGAAGTACTTCGGCGACTGGGTGCCGTAGTCCCACATGCTGTGGTCGATCCCGCCGGTGGCGAGTTTGAACGCGACGCCGACCGCGCAGAACGCGAGGATCATGATGAGCCAGTAACCGACCAGCATCGGCCGGGTGCCGACCATCATCGACCGCAGCACCTGCCGCAACCGGTCCGTCGAGGTGACACCTCGCGGCAGCGCCTGCACCTGCTGATCGAGTACGGCGCTCACCGGCGTACCCCCTTGCCGTTGGACGTCAGGTGGACGAAGAGATCCTGGAGGCCGACCGGGCCGATCTCGAGACCGGCGGCGCCGGCCCGCGCGACCGACTCCGGGTCGAGGTCGCCGAGGATCGTGGCCGACTTGGTGCCGCCGAGCTTCTCCTCCGCGAGCACGGTGAACCCGGCGGTGAACTCGTCCACCGCCGCGGCCGGCCCGACGATCGACGCACCGCGGCCGCGGAGCGCGTCTACCGGCGACTGCGTGACCAGCCGTCCGCTGTCGAGGATGACGACCTCCTCGAGCATCGTGCTGACCTCGCTGACCAGGTGCGTCGACAGCACGATCGTCCGCGGCACCTCGGCGTAGTCGGCGAGCAGAGCGTCGTAGAACAGGTTGCGCGACGGCACGTCCATGCCCAGATAGGTCTCGTCGAAGATGGTCAGCGGCGCCCGGCTGGCGAGCCCGAGCACGACACCGAGCGCGGACTTCTTGCCGCGGGACAGCTTCTGCACCTTCTTGTTCGTCGGCACCTCGAACCGGTCGAGCAACTCACCCGCGAGATCGGCGTCCCAGTACGGGCGCAGGCTCGCGGCCAGGCCGAGCACGTGCTTGACCGGCGCCGCGTCGATCAGGTCGCCCGATTCGCGGATCAGGCAGATCCGGCCGGTGACGACGGCGTTCTCGTACGGCTCGGCCGCCGTACCGAGGTCACCGCCCTCGATCAGGACGCGACCGTCGTCCGGTTGCCGGAACCCGGCCAGCACGGCCGCGAGCGTGCTCTTGCCGGAGCCGTTGCGGCCGAGCAGGCCGTGGATCTTCCCCGGCGCGAGCCGCAGGTCGAGCCGGTCGAGCGCGGGCACACCGGCGAACCGGACCGACAGGTTCTCCGTCCGCGCCGCCAGCGCGTAGCCGGTCTCCTCCGTGGTGGTGAGGTCCACGGTTTCCAAGGTGCGGTTGGTCATCACGCGTCCCCGTAGGTTCGGATGTGCTGGACGACGTCCTTGAGCGGTACGCCGATCGCCTTGGCCTCCCGGATCATCGGGTCGACCACGTCGGCGAAGAACGAGTCACGCCGGCTGGTGCGGAGCAGCTCCCGCGCGTTCGGGCTGACGAACATCCCGATTCCGCGCTTCTTGTAGAGCACGCCCTCGTCGACCAGTTGGGCGAACCCCTTGGCCGCGGTGGCCGGGTTGATCCGGTAGAACGCGGCGTACTGGTTCGTCGACATCACCTGCTCGTCCTCGGCGAGGGCGCCGGTGACGATGTCGTTCTTGATCTGCTCGGCGATCTGCAGATAGATCGGGCTCCGATCGTCGAACATCACGGCCTCCTCTCGCGGGGTCGACAGGTTCTTAGGTTCATTACTTGAGTAACGAACCATAGCACCGATCGGGGTCCGGGGGTCAAGCTTCCCCGGAGGACGCATGGCTCTGCTGGAGCGCCTTCTTCAGCGCCGGCACCACCGGACCGACCCGTACGGCTGGATGGCGCAGGCTGATCCGATCGGCCGGCAGGACGGCGTACGAGGGGATATCCCTTGCGGTTGGGGGTTCTCTGTTCGCATGCGAGGGGAGAACCGACAACTCCAGGGGATATCCGGTCCTGTGACTGGGGCGCGGCCGGCCGGGGCGGAAGCTTGTGGTGGCGGGGGGGTCAGAGAGGTTGGGCGAGGGTGGTGAGGTGGTGTTGCCAGGTGGTGGATTGGGAGTTGGGGAGGGGGTCGATGGCGGAGTCGGACCAGGCGTGGACGGGGCGGATGCCGTGGAGGGCGTTGAGGAGCCAGACCTCGTGGGACTGGAGGTCGGCGGGGGTGCGGGCTCGTTCGGCGGTGTCGACGCCGTGTGTGGTGGCGATCCGGCGGAGGAGTCGCGCGGTGACCGAGGGCAGGAGAGGGCGGTCGGCGGGCGGGAAGCAGAGGGTGTCGTCCTCCCACCAGGCGATGGCGGAGTACGCCGCCTCCAACACGGTGCCGTCCTGGTCGAGCAGGACGATCTCGTCGGCGCGATGCGATGCGGCTTCGCGCAACTTGCCGAGGAGTTCGAGGTCCGGGCCCTTTACCCGCGGCGCCGTCCGCGGATCCGGACCTTCGTGGACGACGACCCGGACCCGGCCGCCGGTCGGCGGCGCGGGCCGGAGCTGGACCGCCAGCTCTCCCGAGGTGCGCAGCTCGAAGCGCGGGAACCAGCGGCCGAAACCGGGCAACCGGCCGATCTGCTCGTCCCAGAACGCCGAAGCGTCGACCCCGACGGCCGCACACGACCCGACGAACCGGTCCCGGTGCAGCTCGATCCCCCGAACCTTGCCATTGGCAACCAGAAACGAGTCCGCCACCTGCACACCGCTCATCTCCCCCACCCTTCGGCCGCGGCGTTCCCGCCGACGGCTGCTCTTGCCTTCAGCACCATTTCGTCGTACTCCGCGACCGGCTCCGAGTCCAGCACGATCGCCCCGCCCGCACCGACCACGGTCCCGGACGGCGTCAGCACCGCCGTACGGATCACCACGCTGAGATCCGCCCGCCCGTCCACGGTCAGGTAGCCGAGCGCCCCCGAGTACACCCCGCGCGCACTGGACTCGAGCTCGTCGAGGATCTCCATCGTCCGGATCTTCGGCGCCCCGGTCATCGACCCCGGCGGGAAGCACGCCCGGACGGCGTCGATCGCGGACACCCCGGACCGCAGCCGCCCGCGCACGGTGGTGACGAGCTGGTGGACGGTCCGGTAGGTCTCGACCTGCATCAGCTGCGGCACGTGCACCGTCCCGGGTTCGCTCACCCGGCCGAGGTCGTTGCGGATCAGGTCGACGATCATCAGGTTCTCGGCCCGGGTCTTCTCGTCCTCGGCCAATGCCTTCGCGGCCAGCTGGTCGGCAGCCGGGTCGGCCTCCCGCGGCGCGGTGCCCTTGATCGGCCGGCACTCCGCCCATCCGTCCGCGTCCACGGTCAGGAACCGTTCCGGCGACGAGCTGGCCACCGCGAGATCGCCGTACCGGAGGAAGGCGGCGTACGGCGCCGGATTGTGCGCCCGCTGCCAGAGGAAGAACTCGAAGGCATCTGGCACTGCCGGGAGCCGGACGCGGTTGGTCAGGCAGACCTCGTACGTCTCCCCCGCCTCGAGCGCGGCCATGCACTTGCCGATCCCGGCCAGGTACGTCGCCCGATCCTGCTCCAGGTGTGCCTCGAGATCGAGTCGCGCGATCGCCGGTGCCTCGACCTCCGCCATCGACCAGTGGACCGCGACCCGCTCGGCCTTCTCCAGCCAGCCGTCGTCGGACTCGTCCACGCTGACCAGGTAGCTGACGTCCCGGTCGTGGTCGATCACGACGAACCGGTTCGCCCAGAGCCACAGTGCGTCCGGTGTGGGCGACTCGTGGACCGCGGCACCGCCGGTCAGCGCCTTCAGTTCGTACCCGAAGTACCCGACGTACCCACCGTTGAAGAGCCCGGTCAACTCCTCCGGTACGGCGCCCAGCCGCGCAGCCTTGTCCGCGATCAGGCCCTGCAACTCGGTGAACACGTCGCCGTCGGAAACATCGCGTGCGACGACCTCCGCGCCGGGGCCGAGCGTCGTACCGAGCACCGAAACCCGCCGTGGCGCGCGGTCCGTCAGACTCCCGTCGAGCCAGAACGCGACGGGTTCACCGGCCAGCAGCTCGCGGTAGACCGTCTCACCGTCGAGCGCCCGGTCGACCGTCCGAACGGACCAGCGCAGTGCACTCACAGGAACACGCTACCTACAGCAGGTCCCGCCGGGCGCGGGCGATCAGGAGGCGGTCAGTGCCAGCTTGGTGCGCATCGCGGTGATCCGGCGGATCGGGATCGCGACCTCGAGGCCGTCCTTCGACTCGGCGCGGTCGGCGAGCCAGCCGGCCGCGATCTCACGGCGGGCGGCCGGGGTCCCGGGAAGGTAGAGCGCGTTGACCAGGCGCTGGGCGTCGTCGCGGCCGCGGATCGTGTACACGTACCGCTCGCGCTGGCTCTCCATCACGTCGAACCCGGCGTGATGCAACTTGTCCTTGAGCTCGGTGATCTCGCCACCGGCCGGGAACTGCGGAGTCGACCGCAGCCGGGTGGTCAGCCCGCTCAACGTGCGGATGTCACGCCGCCGAAGGGGTCGCACAGCCGGCACGATCGCGGCCAGTACGCCGCCACGCCGCAGTACCCGAGCCGCTTCGGCCAGTACGGCGGGCAGCGGCTGCAGCACCGCCAGACCCATCGAGCAGGTGACGACGTCGAAGACCTCGTTCGCGAACGGAAGGTGCAACGCGTCCGCCTGGACCTTCGGACCCGGTGCGCCGGCGAGCTGGGCCGGGTTGTTGTCCACACCGACGACCCAGCGCCCGTGCAGCTCGCGCGCGACCGGGCCGTTCCCGCACGCGAGGTCGAGAACGCGGCGGGCCTCGCCGGAGACGGCACGGACCAGCCAGCGGTACGGCGTGTGATCTCCGGCTACCGCTCGGGACAGCAGGGCTTCGGTGCTGCCCGGAGCCGCGGTGTGAAACTCCCGCAGATACTCCGGCCAGTCGATCTCGTTCTCAGGCATCGCGGACAGAGGCTACCTCGTGACCACCCGCTGTACAGCGGCGAGCGCTCAGCGTTGACGGTTTTAACAGTGCTCTGACCTCAGACCCGGCTGACGAAGATGTGGCCGGCCGTCTCGTCGCTGATCACGCCGCCGGCGTCGCGGCTGCCGACCAGGACGCCCTCGGCGTCGAGGGTGGAGTCGACCTCGCGGCCGGGCAGCGCGCCGGCCTTGCGCAGTACCGCCATCGCACTGTCGTCGGTCTGCACCGGCTCGGCGATCCGGCGGACCAGCACGCGGACGCTCTCACCGGTGGCGGCGTCGAGCACCTTGTCCAGCGGCTCCACGCCGATCCGGAACTCCTCGATCCCGCTGGCCTGGCCGTCCTTCAGCAGTTCCTCCAGGCCGGGGATCGGGTTGCCGTACGGCGACTCGGTGGGGTTGTTCAGGATCTTGAGCAGCCGCAGTTCGACCGCGTCGCTCATCACGTGCTCCCAGCGGCAGGCCTCCGCGTGCACGTCCTCCCACTCCAGGCCGATCACGTCGACCAGCAGCCGCTCGGCCAGGCGGTGCTTGCGCATCACCCGGACCGCCTGCTTCCGGCCGACCTCGGTGAGCTCCAGGTGCCGGTCGCCCTCGACCGTGACGAGCCCGTCGCGCTCCATCCGCGCCACCGTCTGGCTGACCGTCGGACCGGACTGGTGCAGACGCTCGGCGATCCGCGCGCGCAGCGGCAGGATGCCCTCTTCTTCCAGCTCGTAGATGGTCCGCAGGTACATCTCGGTGGTATCGATCAGCTCGCTCACGACAACCATTCTCGCCTATACAGGCAACCCTTACCCAATCCGCGGCCGCGGATGATCTTGACTCGGTCTTGATCCATACATCTATAGTGCTAGTCACCTAGATGAATGGGGTTGGAGATGATCGAGTTCCATCTGGACGGCCGGTCGGGGGTCTCGCCGTACCAGCAGATCGTCCAGCAGGTCCGGAACGCGCTGCGGCTCGGACTGCTGCGGGAGGGTGACCAGTTGCCGACCGTCAAGGACGTGGTCGCCGCGCTGGCGATCAACCCGAACACCGTGCTCAAGGCCTACCGCGAACTCGAGCACGAGGGTCTGGTGCAGGCCCGGCCCGGTCGCGGCACGTTCGTGACCCGGACGCTCACCGACAACACGCTCGCCTCGCACGGCCCGCTCCGGCAGGACCTGCGCCGCTGGCTGGCCAAGGCCCGCAAGGCGGGCCTAGACGACGAGAGCATCGAGGCGTTGTTCATGACAACCTTTCGGTCCACCGCTCAGCAGGACATAGCGTGAGCGCCGTACTGCGGGCCCGGGGCCTGGGCAAGAGGTACGGCCGGCGGTGGGCGTTGGCCGACTGCGACCTGGAGGTTCCGGCAGGGCATGTGGTCGGGCTCGTCGGTCCGAACGGCGCGGGTAAGAGCACGCTGCTGAACCTTGCGGTCGGGATGCTCAGCCCGACCACCGGGACCGCCGAGGTCCTCGGGGCGCCGGCCGGGACACAGCAGGCGAAGGTCGGGTACGTCGCTCAGGACACGCCGACGTACAGCCGGCTCAGCGTCGCCGATCATCTCAAGCTGGGCCGGAAGCTCAATCCGGGGTGGGACGATTCCGTTGCCCAGCAAAGGATTCAGCGCCTCGGTCTCGACCCGAAGCAGCGGGCCGGCAAGCTGTCCGGCGGTCAGCGGGCCCAGCTCGCGCTGACCCTCGGCCTGGCCAAACGCCCGGAACTGCTGATCCTCGACGAGCCCGTCGCCGCGCTCGATCCGCTGGCCCGGCGCGAGTTCCTGCAGGACCTGATGGAGGCGGTCGCCGACCAGGAGTTGAGCGTCGTCCTGTCCTCGCACCTGGTGTCCGACGTCGAGCGGGCCTGTGACTACCTGATTGTGCTGGTCGATTCACGGGTCCAGGTGAGTGGAGAGATCGACACCCTGCTCGCGACCCACCACCGGCTGACCGGGCCACACCGCGACGCCAGGAATCTGCCGCGGGATCAGCACGTGGTGACCGAAAGCCACACCGACCGGCAGTCCACGTTCCTGATCCGGACCGACCAGCCGATCCTCGACCCGGCCTGGAGCGTCAGTCAGCTCACCCTCGAAGACCTGGTGCTGGCGTACCTGGGCCGCACTGCCCCGGCCCACCCCGAACGCCCGCTGCTGGAGGTACAACGATGATCTGGCTGACCTGGCGGCAGTTCCGCGTCCAGTTCCTGGTGGTCGCGGCGGTGATCGCCACGGCGATCGGCTTCCTCGCCGTCACCGGACCTGCACTCGCGGACGACTACGAGCGGCTGACCACCGAGTTCATCCGGAACCTCGCGTTAGAGCGCCTCAGCCCCCGGCTGTACTACGTCGGCCAGGCCCTGCTGTACGCCGTTCCGCCGGTGATCGGGGCGTTCTGGGGCGCACCCCTGATCGCGCGCGAACTGGAAACCGGGACGCATCGGTTGGTCTGGAGTCAGAGCATCGGCAGGCGGCGCTGGCTCGCGACCAAGGTCGGGCTCACCGGCCTGACCGCAGTCGTCCTCACCGGACTGCTCAGCTTCGTGGTCACCTGGTGGTCCGACCCGATCGACGACGCGATCAACGCCGGCCAGGAGTCGAACACGTTCCTGCCCCGGATGTTCCCGCCCGTCTTCTCCGCCCGCGGGCTGGTCCCGATCGGGTACGCCGCCTTCGCGTTCGCCCTCGGTGTCGCGATCGGTCTCGTCGTACGCCGTACTCTCGTCGCGCTCGCGGTCACGCTGGCCGTGGTGATCCTGGTGCAGATCCTGACGCCGACGTTCATCCGGCCTCACCTGCTCGCACCGACCGAGGCGACCATCGTCGCGACGCAGGAGAACGTCCGTGGCTTCATGCTGACCGGGTCGGAGAGCACCTTGCAGGTGAAACAACTGGAGGTGTACACCGGGTCGGTCGGAGCCTGGAAGCTCTCCGACGAGACGGTTGACAAGTCCGGCAAGGTAATGAGTACGTTGCCGGACTGGGTGATCAAGTGTGGACCGACACCGCCCGGCCGCTCGGGGGAGAACACAGCTGAGGAGCAGGCTGCCTGTTTCGAGCGACTGGCCGACGAGGGCTACCGGCAGCATGTGAAGTACTTCGCCGCCGATCGGTTCTGGGTCCTGCAATGGCGGGAGTTCGGGTTGTTCCTGCTGCTGGCGTTGGGTCTGACCGGTTTCAGCTTCTGGCGGATCCGCCAAGACCTTTCCTGAGCAATCCCCGCAGGACCAGCCCGAGGGCGAGAACCGCGGCTCCGGCTACGGCCGAGGTCCAGGGCAGCGTGACCGCCAGCACGACACAGCCGACCAGACCGATCACGTTGACGGCGCGAGGCCATCGACGTTGATCGGCCGGCTGGGTGAACGCCGACGCGTTGGCGATCGCGTAGTACAGCAGTACGCCGAACGACGAGAAGCCGATCACGCCGCGCAGATCGGTGCTGAGCACCAGGATGCCGACGACCACGGCCAGCGCCAGCTCGGCGTGATGCGGAACCTGGAACCTCGGGTGTACGGCGGCCAGCCAGGTCGGCAGGTCGCCGTTCCGGGCCATCGCCAACGACGTCCGGCCGATCCCGGCGATCAACGCCAGCAACGCTCCGAGGCTGGCCAGGGCCGCGCCGATCCGCACCACCGGCTGGGCCCAGGCCGCGCCGACCGCCTCAGCCAGTGGTGCGGTGGCCGTCGCCGGGTCGAGCACCCGCAGGAGCGCGACGCCGATGAGCAGATAGATGCCGATGGCAATGGCAAGGGCGATGGTGATCGCCCGGGGGATGGTCCGCTGGGGTTCGCGGACCTCCTCCCCCATCGTGGCGATCCGTGCGTACCCGGCGAACGCGAAGAACAACAGGCCGGCCGCCTGCAACACCCCGTAGACCGAGGTGCCGGTGAGCGCCGGCAAGTCGCGATGCGAGTCGGCCGTGAAGAGCAGCACCACCACGAGAGCTAGCACCACCAAGACGCAGGAAACCAGGATCCTGGTCAGCCGGGCAGTCCTGGTCACACCGCGATAGTTGACCGCCGCCAGTGCGGCAACAGCCAGCAACGCGACCAGCCTTCGCAGCCATCCGCCGTCCGGCACCACGTAGGTGGCGAAGGTCAACGCCATCGCGGCACACGACGCCGTCTTCCCGATGACGAAACACCAGCCCGCGGCGAAGCCCCACCACTCACCCAGCCGCTCCCGGCCGTAGACATACGTCCCACCGGACACGGGGTACACGGCCGCCAACTGCGCCGAGGAGACGGCGTTGCAATAGGCAACAACCGCCGCGATCACCAGCCCGATCAGCAGTCCGGCCCCAGCGGCCTGCGCCGCCGGCTCCCACACCGCGAACACACCGGCGCCGACCATCGACCCGACGCCGATCACCACGGCATCGAAAACCCCAAGCCGCCGCGCGAGCCCCGGCTGGGAAGACATCAGACCGCCTTGAGAACACCCAGCAGACGGGCTACTTCCGCTGCCACCGCGTCGCGGGCGGGGCCCAGGTACTTGCGGGTGTCGACGAGCTTCGGGTTCTCGGCCAGCGTCTTGCGAACGGACTCGGTGAAGACGTTGTTGAGGTGGGTGGCGATGTTGACCTTCGTCATGCCGGCGTCGACGGCGCGGGTGAGGTCCGGGTCCGCGACGCCGGAGGAGCCGTGCAGGACGAGCGGTACGGCGACCGCGGCGTGGAGTTCGCCGATCAGGTCGAAGTCGAGGGTGGCGGTGCGTTCGGTCATCGCGTGCGACGAGCCGACGGCGACCGCGAGCGCGTCGACGCCGGTGGCCTCGGCGAAGGCGACGGCCTCGTCGGGACGGGTCCGGGCTCCGGGGGCGTGGACGCCGTCCTTGCCGCCGACCTCACCGATCTCGGCCTCGACGAAGACGCCGTGGTCGTGGCAGAACCTGGTGACCTCGGTGGTCGCCGCGACGTTGTCGGCGTACTCGAGTTTCGAGGCGTCGTACATGACCGAGGTGAAACCGAGCGAGACCGCCTCGGTGACCAGGTCGCGGTCCATCGCATGGTCGAGGTGGACGACGACCGGGACCGACGCGGCGGCCGCGGCGGCGAGGGTGGCGACACCGATCGGCTTGAGCGCGCCGTGGTACTTCACCGCGTTCTCGCTGATCTGCAGGATGACCGGCGCGCCGGCCTGTTCGGCACCGGCGATCAGCGCGGTCGCATGCTCCAACTGGATCACGTTGAACGCGCCGACCCCGCGACCGGCATTGGCAGCGGTCAGCACGACCTCGGCCCCGGATACCAATGGCATGAGTGCTCCTCTAGTTGACGGTGACCTGGGGCTGCCAGCGCCGATAGGCCGCGAGATCGATGTCCCCGGCAACAGGCGTCAACACAGCGGCGGCAGACGCGGCGACAGCGGACCTGAGTACGACGGGCCAGTCTGGCTCCGGCGATTCCGCGACGGCCGCCGCGACGACCGCCGTACACGCATCGCCCGCACCGGTGGGATTGCCGGACACCTTCTCGACCGGCAGCGCCCGCCAGACACTTTTGTGGCTCGCGGCAACCATTCCGCGCGGTCCGTCGGTGATCACCGCCGCGGTCGCACCGAGCTCGACCAGTTGCCGAGCGCCCGCTTCGACCGTTGTGTCACCGAGCGCGTCACGCAACTCGGCCGCGTTGGACCGCACCACCGCACCGGCCCTCGCCGCAGCCGTCAGCGCGTCACCGCCGGCGTCGATGACGGTCAGTACGTCATGATGCCGGGCCCTGACCGCGATCTCGGCGTACGCGTCTGCCGGCAACCCCGGCGGAAGGCTGCCCGAGCAGGCCAGCACGCCGAGCCGCCCCCACGGCATCCGGTCGAGGAACGCTCGCCATTCGTCGGCGGACACCGACGGACCGGCCTCGTTGAAGATCGTCGCGTCCCCGTCGGCCCCGTTGACGATGGCAACGGTACGGCGGGTCTCACCGGCGATCGGGGTGAGCAGGGCGGTCAGCCCGGCGTCGAAGAGCTCCTCGGCGACGACCTCACCGGTGACGCCGCCGACGAACCCGAGCACGAGCACCTGGTGGCCGAGGGTGGCCGCGACGCGCGCGACGTTCACCCCTTTGCCACCGGCCCGCTGCCGGACCGCGGCGACGCGATGACTGCCGCCGACGACGAGTTCGTCGACCTCGTAGGTGACGTCCAGCGCGAGGTTGAGGGTGACGGTGCCGATCATGGCCCGATCAGTCCAGCCACGACCCCGCCCGCATCACCTTCTGGACGGCGTACTCCTCGTCCAGGACCACCAGGTCGGCCCGCTTGCCGGTCTCGATCGCGCCGACGTCGTACCAGCCGAAGGTCTGTGCCGGCGTGGTCGACGCCATCCGGGACGCGTCCACCAGGGATACCCCGGCCTTGACCGCGTTGGCGTAGGCGACGTCCATCGTCAGGGTGCTGCCGGCGATCGAGTGCGTGCCGTGGGCCAGTGTCACCAGCCCGTCCTTGACGTCGACCTCGAGGTCGCCGATCTTGTACCGGCCCTCCGGCATCCCGGTCGCCTCCATCGCGTCGGTGATCAGCGCGATCCGGTTCACGCCCGCGGCGGCCAGCGCGACCCGGACGACCTGCGGATCCAGGTGCAGACCGTCGTTGATCACCTCCAGCAGCAGCCGCTCGTCGTTGATCGCCGCACCGACCGGGCCGGGGTCGCGATGGTGGAACGGCCGCATCCCGTTGAACAGGTGCGTCGCCACGGTCGCACCGGCGTCGGCACCCGCGATCATCTGCTCGTACGTCGCGTCGGTGTGACCCAGGGCGGCGACGGCACCCGCGTCGACCACCTGCCGGATCGCGTCCAGCCCGTTCTCGAGTTCCGGCGCGATCGTCACCATCCGGACCACGTCGCTCAGGACCTTCGCCACGTCGTCCGCGGCCGGCGGCCGCAGCAGCGAGGGATCGTGCGCACCACAGCGCGCCTCCGACAGGAACGGGCCTTCGAGGTGGACACCGGCGATGATCCCGTCGGCGACCAGTTCGGCGAGACAGGCGGTCTGTGACACCAGGTCGTCGAGCGGCGAGGTGACCAGGCTGGCCAGCGTCGTCGTCGTCCCGTGCCTGGCGTGGAAGGCCGCGACCTTGCGGGCCTCCTCCGGATCGGTCGTCGAGTACGTCGCTCCGCCGCCACCGTGGGTGTGGATGTCGACGAAACCCGGGACGACCGTGACGTCGCCCAGTTCCTCCGGCCGCCTGCCGTCGGCGGGCATCCCCTCCGACCGCCGGCCGAAGGCGTAGATGTCCTCGCCCAGCACCTGGATCCAGGCGTTCTCCAGGACATCGTCCGGCGTGACAAGCCGGCCGACACGATATGTCGTCATACCGTCCCCTCAGTCTCGTCCGCGGCGACGCGGTCCCAGGCCATCAGCGCGGCGCCGAGACAGCCCGCCTCCTCACCCAGGACGGCGGCGACGATCTCCGGCTCGCGCTGGAACGTCAGCCGGGCGTGGATCCCTTCGCGGAGTGGCTGTAGCAGCGTCTCGCCTGCTCCCACCAGTCCACCACCGATCGCGATCCGCGTGGGCGCGACCAGGGTGGTGTAGAGGACGAGGGCCTCGATCAGCGCGGTGAGCGCGTCGTCCCAGACCTGTGCGGCATCCGGATCACCGGCCGCGAGCAACTCGAGTACTTCGCGGGCGCCGTCCACGGTCCGCCCGGTGCGAGCGCCGTACCTGCGGGCGATGGCGGCGGCGGACGCGACGGTCTCGAGGCAGCCCCACTGGCCGCAGGCGCACAGCTCGGCGGCGTCGCCATGGACGAAGCGGGTGTGGCCGAGTTCGCCGGCGTACCCGTCGCCGCTGACCAGCGAGCCGTCGACCACCATCGCCGCGGCGATACCGGTGCCGAGCGGGAGGAACATCGAGTTCGTCGTGCCGGCCAGGGCACCGTGGCGGAGTTCGGCGTACCCACCGGCCCGGACGTCGTGGGCGAGCACAACCGGTACGTCGTTCCCGACCGCGGCGGTCAGCTCCGCGAGCACCGGCGTACCGACCCAGGCCAGGTTCTCCGCGCTGACGGTGCCGGTCGCGGCGTCGATGACCCCGGGGACGACGACGCCGATGGCGCGCACCCGGTGGCCGTCGGCGGTCGCCTTCTGGCCGAGTTCGACGACGGTCTCCAGCAGGGCGTCGAGCACGGCGCGGCCCCCAGCGTCCCGGGGCGTCGGCCTGGTCTCGCGGTGCAGCACGGCACCGTCCGCGGCGACCAGGCCGCACTTCATCCGGGTTCCACCGAGATCGACGGCAACCACGATTTCACAGGGGTCCACGGAGCGCCATTATGCAGCGTTACCCGGCAGTCCGAACATCCGTGAGCAATCCTTGGACAAAACTCTGTCCGGAGGAGGGGCCTGTCCCGTCCCGCTGTCGTCCCTGATCGGGTGCGTCTGCCGACTCGGGTGCGTCCGAAGATCCGCGGGCAGGGCGCCGCGGGTGATCGGCCGCCACCGGATCAGCTCCGCAATCCCCGGTCGAACGCGGCGACCAGGAACGCGATCAGGTTCTCGGCCAGCTTGCCGGGATCCTCGGCCTCCTCCAGCCCGGGTGCCCGCGACAGCGCCTGCGACTGGTGCAGGGCGAGCAGACCGAGCATGTTCACGTAGCCGAAGGCGACTGCCTCCGGTGTCGCATGCGGCAACGCCGCCTGCAGCGCGGCCAGGTACCGCGACTCGATCGGGTCGGACTCCGCCGCGTACAACTCGCGGATCCGCTGGCTCGGGTCGAAGGCGATCCGGCCGATGAACCGGGCCGCCACGGCACCGCGCTCGCCCCGGCGCAGGACCAGGTCCAGCCCGGGCTCGATGAACGCGCGGATCAGTTCCTCCGGCTCGGGGTTGCCGCGAGCCTCCAGCAGGTCCAGCCGGCGCCGGCGTTCGGCGTTGACCGGCGCCATCGCCCGCGCCACCGCCGCCCGCAGCAGCGCCTCCTTCGAACCGAAGTGGTAGTTCACCGCCGCGATGTTCGCCGCCGCCGCAACCGTGATGGCGCGCAGGGACGTCCCTTCGTAACCCCCCTCTCCGAACCGTTGCTCGGCGACGTTGAGCAACCTCTCCCGGGTCGATTCGACCGGTGTTTCCACAGAGTTCTCCTTCCCCCCGGCCACTGCTCGCTCAGGCACCCCACCTGCTCACTCGCCGTAGCCTGCAGTCAGCATAGTTCAAACGGTCGTTTGAACAGGAGTACTCAGCTCAGTTATCTCCGAGAATTCCTCAGATTTCTCTGAACCTCCTTCATTCCCCCGTGATCGGGACTCACACCTGTGTATTTTGCGGATGTCCGGGATGCGACCGCACGGCTCTTCCGGCTGCTGCTGTGAGCCAGATTCGGTCACTGTGGGTGGCAAAGCGAACCACTGACCGTGAACGGCTAGGGTCGAGGTCCATGAACGAGGCGGTGTGGATCGCGCGGCGGTTCCAGGGCCCGGAGAGATCCGGGAACGGCGGGTACGTCGCCGGCCGGGTCGGGACCGCCCTGGCCGGTGTGATCGACGGCGGCTTCGTGCCGCAGGTGACGTTGCGGATGCCCCCGCCGCTGGAGCGCGAGCTCGAACTCGTCGCGGAGACCGAGGGCGCCAGGCTGCTGGACGGGGAGTCCGTGGTCGCGACCGCCGTACCCGTCGAGTCCGGCTTCCTGGCCGATGCGACCATCGATCCGGTGTCGCCGGAGGATGCTCGCACGGCCGAGGCGTCGTACCGGGGACTCTCGAACCATCCGTTCCCGTCGTGCTTCGTGTGCGGGCCGGCGAACGAGGGCGGGCTGCGGCTGAAGCCGGGCCCGCTGGCGGGCGGGCGTACGGCGTGCACCTGGACGCCGGCCGCGGATCTCGCGACCGACGACGGCCTGGTCGACGCGGTCTTCCTCTGGGCGGCGCTCGACTGCCCGGGTGGATGGGCGATCGACCTGGAAGGCCGGCCGTCGGTGCTCGGCCAGCTCACGGCCTGCATCGACGCGCGCCCGCAGGTCGGCGAGGCCTGTGTCGCGCTCGGTCGCTACCTGGGCGAGGACGGCCGGAAGACGTTCACGGCGAGCACGTTGTACGACGCCGATGGCCGGGTGCTCGCCCGTGCCCGGCACACGTGGATCACCGTCGACCCGGCGCAGTTCAACTAGCGCGCACGGGCCGCGTGCGCCCGGACCTTTGCGCGGTTGCCGCAGGTCGCCATCGAACACCAGCGGCGACGACCACGCGGATCGAGGAACAGCCAGCCGCACGACTCCCCCGGGCACACCCGGACATGCGCCCGCGATGGCCCGGTCAACAGGTCGCCGGCGAGCAGTGCCAGCTGGTCGAGCGGCTGCGCCAAGTCCTCCGGCAGCTCCCACGACGCACCGTCGCCCGTGCGTAGGAGCTGCCGCCGCCCGGATGCTTTCTCGATCACCCGGGCCGCGGCTTCGAACGACTCATCCCTCGCCTGACCGGTCAAGACGTCGTACAGCTCGGCTCTGAACTCCAGTGCCGCATGCAGCCGTCGGGCCGCCTCGGTCGGCTTGCCGCTGGCCTGCTCGATCAGCCGGAACACGGTCGCCGGCGGCAGCAGGCCGACGTACGAGTTCCAGATCAGGAAGGCCTCGTACGACGTCAGCCACTCGGTTCTGGCCTGGTCACGCGTGGACCAGTCGGACCGGGTGTTGACGAAGTCGAGCACCGGGTCCGCGCCGACCGGCTTCGGCAGCACGACGCCCTGCACGAGCTCGAGGTGCGACGGCAGGGCGGACACGGATGCTCCTTCGGTCTCAGCGGGTCGGCTGGTTGTTCGGCTGGTTGGGTTGGGTGGTGGTCGGCACGGGGATGCTGACGTTGCCGTTCTGCGGGATCACCATGAACTGGATCTTGCCCGACTCGATCGCCGTCTTCAGCAGGTAGCCCTGCGCCCCGAGCATCGCAACCTGCTGCTTGACCGACTGCAGCTCGACGTTGACCTGCTGGTTCTTCTGCTCCTGCGTCGCCCTGGCCAGCTCGGCCCGCTGCTTGGCCTCCAGGCCGTCGATGATGCCCTTGTCCAGCGGCGTCGGCTTCTGGATGGTGAAGGACAACTCACCGCACGCGTTGTTCCCGGTGTACGACGGGCCGCAGAAGTAGTCACCACCGACGGCGGCCGGCAGCAGCCGGGTGAACTCCTCGGCGGCGGCCTTCTGGAAGGCGGACTTCTTCGCCTCGTTGTTGTAGAGCTCGGCCCAGGTGTAGTTGGTCGCGACCGCGGCCAGCGCCCGGTCGATCTGCGGCCGGAAGTAGGACTGCAGCATCTCGTTCCAGCCGCGCTCCTCGTACGCGTCGGTCTTCAGGCCGATCCGCTCGTGGAAGGACCTCAGCGTCTCCTCGGTCCGGTTCAGGGTGAAGTAGACCTGCACCCGGACGCCGAGCCGGACGTTGTCCTTGCTGACCACGGTGACCTCGTCGCCGCCGTCGGTGTCCGCTCCGGCGCCGCCGATGATGTAGGAGCGCTGGTCGGTCGGGTAGGCGTAGACGGTGTCACCCGGTCCGATCAGCTTGTTGGTCGAGCCAGGCGGGATGATCGACTTGAACTTCTTGTCCTCGACCACACCGCCGCCGTAGTGCAGGCCGATCTTGTTCGCGTCGGTGTCGGCGAAGTTGAAGATGTTGAACAGCACGACGATCGCGATCACGGCCAGGATCAGGCCGCCGATCACCTTCGCCTTGACGCCGCCGCTCCCCTTGGCCCGCACCGCAGCGGCGGCGTTCCCCAGCTTTGCCATCAGTCGTCGAGCTCCTTGCGTTCTACCAGTCGCCGTACGTCGGCGAGGGTCAGGTCTGCGGTGACCGCGACGTCCCGCGGCACCGACGGATGCGAGCTGAGCGTACGCAGGCCCTGCTCGGCAGCCGCGACCGCCCGTTCCAGCGCCCTGGCCTCGTGCAGCAGCGCCCGGTTCTCGGCGTGCAACTCGGCCAGCGCCCGCTCTGCCTGGGCGGCCCGGCGGTACGACGCCCACGCGAACCAGGCGGTTCCGGCCAGCAGGATGAGGAGCAGCGGACCTCCGACTCTGAACATGTCCCTTATGGGATCACGCTGTGGGTGAAAAACGGTTGAACGGGGGACCGTCGGCCAGTAGGTTCGCAGTACACGCGAAGGGAGGTGGTCCAACGCATGAATTGCTATCGGACTCGTGAGGTGGCGGCGGGCTGACCGCCAACCACTAGTTAGTGGGCATGTGGTCGGCCAATCCAACGCCAGCCACCGGGCCCGCGGGCAGTCAGGTCAGTCCGCCTGACCCAGAGTTCGGCCACCCGGTCGTGTTCTGGAAGCGCCCGCGGGCTTTTTCTATTCAGGCGCCGGGCAGTCCAGCCCGAGCGCTACCCCGATCTCGTAGAGCTGCGCCTCGAAGTACGCGCCGGCATCCTCCAGCGCCCAGTGCAACTGGCCGAACACCTCCATGCAGATCAGGCCGTACAACCTGGTCCAGTAGTTCAGCGCCAGGTAGATGGCGCCGGGCGGCATCCCGTCGAAGTACTCCGCCTTGCGGGACAGTTGCGCCACCAGCACCGGGCCGAGCTCCTGCTCGGACGGGTGCGGGAACGGCTTCTCGTGCCAGACCTGGGCGACCAGCGCCTTGAAGACGGCGGCGAACCGCATCGCCGCCTGGTGACCTGGCGTGTCCTCGTGCCCCTCGGCGTCCGGATCCGGGATCGCGGTGCCGAACAGCAGCCCGAACTCGGCCGGATGGGCCAGCGCCCAGTCGCGCAGGCCGTTCGCCAGCAGGTACAGCCGCGCTCCGAGATCCGGATCGGCGTCGTTGTCCTGCAACGCCATCAGCGCCGCGGTCAACTCGTCGTACAGGTCGGCGATCAGGGCGGTGACGAGCGCCTCGTGGCTGGGGAAGTAGCGGTACAGCGCGGGCGGGGTCAGGCCGAGCTCGCGGGCGACGGCACGCAGGCCGACCGCGCCCACGCCGCCGCTGACCAGCAGCCGCCGCGCGGCGGCCTTGATGTCGGCGAGCGTCGCGGCCCGCTGGCGATCACGCCGGCTCGGTTCCACAGTTCTCCCTTGACACGTCTCGGTACCCGATGTCTAGAGTTAACACCGTTAACAGTTAACGCTGTTCACTGAGGCCATCCGCTCAAATCTACGCCCTGGGGAGAGTTTCGTGTTCGAGACGCTCGGCCGATTCACGTACCGGCGCCGCCGCCTGGTCCTCGCCCTGACCGGAGTCTTCGTCGCGCTCGGGCTCGCCTGGGGCACCGGCGTGTTCGGCCCGCTGGCCAACGGCGGTTTCGACGCGCCGAACACCGAGGCCGCCGGCGCGGTCGCGACCATCGAGCAGAGCGTCGGCCGGACCGGGACCGACGTCGTCGTGCTGTACCGCAGCGCGGATCAGACGGTCGCCGACCCCGGCTTCCGGCAGTCCGTGGAGAGTCACCTGGCTGCCCTGCCCGCGCAGGACGTCACCAGCAGGCAAACGTACTGGAGCACCCGCTCCCCCGCTTTCGTGTCGAAGGATCAGCACAGCACGTACGCCGTACTGACGCTGGCCGGCGCGGATCCGGAGGCTCGGCTGGACACCTTCCACAAGATCTCCGACCAGTTGCGGGCCGGTCCGCCCGGCCTGGACGTCAAGGTGGGCGGCGAGGTCGCGGTCTTCGACGAGGTGAACACCCAGACCGAGCACGACATCGTGCGCGCGGAGACGATCTCGATGCCGATCGTGCTGGTGCTGCTGGTGATCGTCTTCGGCGGACTGGTCGCGGCCTCGCTGCCGCTCTTCGTCGGCGCGCTGGCGATCCTGGGGGCCTTCGTGCTGCTCCGCGGACTGTCGGCGGTGACGGACGTGTCGATCTTCTCGATCAACATCGTCACGATGATCGGGTTCGGGCTGGCGATCGACTACGCGCTGTTCATCGTCACCCGGTTCCGCGAAGAGCTTGCCAAGGGCAACGACGTGGAGACGGCGCTGGCGGTGACGATGGCGACGGCCGGCCGGACGGTGGCGTTCTCCGGGATCACCGTCGGCGTGGCGATCAGCAGCCTGGTGCTGTTCCCGGTGATGTTCCTGCGCTCGATGGCGTACGGCGGCGCGGCCGCGGTGGCGGTCGCGATGGTGGCGGCGTTGACTGCGCTGCCCGCGTTGCTCGCCGTACTCGGGCACCGGGTGAACAAGCTCCGCATCTTCAAGCCGCGCAAACCCGCCGCGGACCACGGCGCCTGGTATCGCCTCGGACACAGTGTGATGAGGCGGCCGGTGCGCTACGTCGTGGTCCTGGTTCCGCTGCTGCTGGTGCTCGGGATTCCCTTCCTGCAGGCGCAGTTGGGCGGAGTGGACCATCGGGCCTTGCCGGCAGGTGCGACCTCCCGGACGGTGACGGAGACGCTGCAGCGGGACTTCGCCGGAGCCGGCGGATCGGACATCGTCGTGGCCGTGCGGTTCTCCTCACCGCCGGCCGATCCCTCGGCGGTGCTGGCGCCGTACGTCGGCACTCTCGGGCAGATCGCGGACGTCGACAACGTGCGGATCGGTGGATACCAGGACGGCGTCGCCTCGGTGGTCGTCCACACGCACTTCACCGGGCAGGAGTTGCCGGCGCGCGAGGTCGTGCACGACGTCCGGGCGGTGCCGCCGCCGGCCGGGACCACGGTCGAGGTCGGCGGTGAGACGGCGGCTGTCATCGACCTGCTCGACGTACTCGCCGAACGGGCGCCGTGGATGGCCGGGTTCATCGTGCTGGTCACGTTCGTCCTGCTGTTCGTTGCCTTCGGCTCCTTCGTGCTGCCGGCCAAGGCGCTGGTGATGAACGTGCTGTCGCTGTCGGCCGCGTTCGGCGCCATGGTGTGGATCTTCCAGGACGGCAACCTGTCCGGAGTGCTCGACTTCACCCCGGCCGGGTTCCTCGACGCCACGAATCCGGTGCTGCTGTTCGCCGTACTGTTCGGGCTGTCGATGGACTACGAGGTGTTCCTGCTCAGCCGGATCCGGGAGGAGTACGACCGGACCGGCGACAACACGCAGGCCGTCGCTCTCGGGTTGCAGCGGACCGGCGGGATCATCACCAGTGCGGCCCTGCTGCTGATCATCGTGGTGGCCGCGTTCTCCACCTCGGGCATCGTCTTCGTCAAGATGATCGGCGTCGGGCTGGTGATCGCGATCGCGCTGGACGCGACGATCGTCCGGGCGCTGCTGGTGCCGGCGACGATGCGGCTGCTCGGCCGGTTGAACTGGTGGGCGCCGGCGCCGCTGGTGCGGTGGTGGGAACGGTTCGGGTTCCGGGAGACCTCGGATCCTCAGGGCTGGAGCCGGGAGAGCTCCCAGCCTTCCGAACTGGTGCGGCGGTAGGCCAGCCGGTCGTGGAGGCGGCCGATCCGGCCCTGCCAGAACTCGATCATGTGCGGGTGGACGAGATAGCCGCCCCAGAAGTACGGCGTGGAGATCTCCGTGCCCTCCGGCCATTGGCGCTCGTAGGAGGCGTACTGCAGGTCGAGTTCCTCACGGGAAGCGACCGGCTGGCTCTGCTGGGAGGCCCACGCGCCGAGTTGCGACTCGCGCGGCCGGCTGGCGAAATAGGCGTCGACCTCCTCCTGCGGGAGCTTGCTGACGGTGCCTTCGACGCGGACCTGGCGTTCCATCACGTGCCAGGGGAAGACGAGGGCACACTGCGGGTTCGCGGCCAGGTCGTCGGCCTTGCGGGACTGCTGATTCGTGTAGAAGACGAAGCCGCGGGCGTCGAGGCCTTTGAGCAGGACGGTCCGCGCGGATGGCCGGCCATCGCTGTCGGCTGTGGCCAGGACCATCGCATTGGGCTCGGCGAGACCGGCATCGGTCGCTTGTTCGAGCCAGATGCGGAACTGGACGATCGGATCGGGGTCAACCTGGCTCTCGAGCAGTTCACCGAGGCCGTAGATACGCCGCATCTCTGCTAGGTCCACGGTCCGAGCCTACTGACTCAGTCCTTTCCAGGAGCGGCCGAGTCGGGTACGGCGGAAGGCTTTCCAGACTCGGTTGGCTGCCAGTCGGCGTACGACAGGGTGACGGGCCAGGCGGACCCTGGTCGCTGGGCGGGCCTTGGGTGCTCTGGCCTTGGACGCTGGGGGTGTGGGGGTTGTCTCCTGCAGGCTTAGCTCTGCCTGCTGCTCTCGGTGGCTGCGGACGCCCGGCGGCAGGTGGCGGTTGACCTCGTCCAGGTGCTGGTCGAAGGTCGCCCGCCAGAGGGCTTGGCTAAGGGCGGCCTCGGCGGCGGCCGAACTGGCGCCCGCTGTGGAGGCCGCCCAGAGGGTGTTGAGTGCTTGCTGATCGAAGCCGTCGACGTCCCGGAGGAGTTCCTCGATGACGTCCCGATCGGGCGCGTCGGCAAGGCGGCGAACTCTCGGCCGGGCACCGGCACTGCGCACTGCCGGTTTGAAGAACGGCACGTCGGCCCACTCGGGGATCAGGCGACCGACCAGCTCCCGGTGGAGGGCGTTGCCGACGCGTTGGGCGGGGGCCAGCGCGAACGCCGACCGGACGAACGCGGGTACGAGCAGCGGTGACACGACCCCGCTCCGCTCACCCGTCGTACCCCAGCGGCGAAGTCGTTCGACCAGGTAGAAGTAGTCCAGCATGGTCGCGTCCTCGATGCCGCCGTGCACCGCGGTCCGCAGGACGCGATCGATCTGCTCCACGACGACCGCGCGGGCAGTCGAGCTCGGACCTGCGGTCGGAGTGAGCCGGGCCTGCAGACGGTTACCGAAAACATTCAGCTTGTCGTGCAGGGGTAGCGCGTCCAGCTCCAGTACGTCGCTGGGATAGAAGTGGCCGTGGGCAACTTCTCCGCCGGCTCCGCCGATCGCCAGGTGGGCGACGTTCGCGAGCGTGGCCGGTGGCGCGTGGAAGAGGTAGCTGGCCGGGCGGAGTCCTTCGGCGTACCGGTGCCAGCGGAGCGCGCGGCCGACCAGTGCCGGTGGTGTGGCCGGCTGGGCCGACTTCACCGACTTGACCGGCTGCCTCTTGGTGACCGCATGGTCGACGTTGAAGGGCAGTGCTTTGACGAGTTCCTCCGCTACTTCCAGTTCACCCGGCACCGCGTCGTAGCTGTTGAGTCTGAGGTCCACACCGGCCTTGAGGAACGCGGCCGCAACCACTCTGGAGTCGCGGCCACCGCTGAGGTCGACAGTCGGCCTGTCAGGCCACAAGCGGGCTACTGACCTCGCCACGTCCTGCAACGCTGCGGCGGTCTCCTCCACGGTGTCCGGGTCGTCGGTGGACCAGACACTGGTCGTCTCGATCCGACTGACCGTCTGCTTCCGTTGCCTGCCGTCGGCAACGATGTGTGTCGCCCCTGGAACGGCGAGCACACCGTCGTACGGCGTGCTGTCGTCCATGAACCAGCCACACGCCGCGGCAAAGCTCCAACCCCGCGGCGCCGCCGTGGCCGGCACTCCGGCGAAGAGCAGCGCGGCGACCGGTCTGTTGCTCCACACCCAGCCATCCGCCAGCCGTAGCTGGAAGAGCCGGCCCACGCCGATGGAGTCGGTGAAGAGATCCAACCGCTCCTGCTGCGGCTCCAGCACTGCCAGCGTGAACGGTGGCGCCAACTCGAGGAAGTCGGCCGGAGTACGCCGTACTGCGTCTGCCAGCCGGCCCGGGCCGTCGTACGGCGGTACGTCGCCGATCACGCGCTGGTAGCCGAGCGGTGCGTGGATGCTGGCCACACACAGGTCACCGGAGTCGTGCCATGAGGGCCAGAAGCAACCGGTGTCGTCTCTGTCCCAGACGTGCAGACCGACCGTGCTGCCGTCGTAGCCGTTGTGCTTGGCCTTCTGGTCCCAGAGGCCGTCGTAGTACGCCTCGACGCGTGCCGTGCCCGCAGCAGCCCTTGCCGCACCGTCGCGCTGGAAGGTGTAGGCGACCAGTGTTTCCATGCAGAGCCAGATGCAGGCCCCGCTAGGAAAGTTATCGCGGCAGCTGCTCGGGCGGCAGCTGCAGCCAGGGCAGACTCCGGCCGACAACCCCGCGGGCAGGAACAGGTTTGGCGGTCATGGCGAGACCCTAACCGCAGACGCGGTCACCCCCGGCCCAGGCGGGATTCCAGCCTTCGACGGAGGTGGCCGGGCGGGTGGCAGGGCCCGAGTAGATCGCCGACGGGCGGATCAGGCGGCCGGTGCGTTTCTGTTCGAGGACGTGGGCGCTCCAGCCGGCGGTGCGGGCGCAGGTGAACATCGAGGTGAACATCGGCGGCGGTACTTCGGCGAAGTCCAGCACGATGGCCGCCCAGAACTCGACGTTCGTCTCGAGCACACGGTCTGGGCGGCGTTCGCGGAGTTCGGCCAGCGCGGCCTGCTCCAGGGCCTCGGCTACTTCGTAACGGGGTGCAGCCAACTCGCGCGCCGTACGACGAAGCACACGGGCTCTCGGGTCCTCGGCACGGTAGACGCGGTGGCCGAAGCCCATGAGGCGGTCACCTGCGTCCAGGAGGCCTTTGACGTAGGCACGCGCGTCACCGCTGCGCTCCACGCCTTCGATCATCGTCAGCACGCGTGCGGGCGCTCCACCATGCAGCGGGCCGGACATCGCGCCAACCGCACCGGACAGGGCTGCTGCGACATCGGCGCCCGTAGAGGCGATCACGCGGGCGGTAAACGTGGAGGCGTTCATGCCGTGCTCGGCTGCTGAGGTCCAGTACGCGTCGACGGCCTTGACGTGCTTCGGGTCGGGCTCGCCGCGCCAGCGGATCATGAAACGCTCGGTGATGGTCTTCGCCTTGTCCACCTCGCGTTGCGGCACCATCGGTTGCCCGATGCCACGAGCTGCCTGCGCGACGTACGACAACGCCATCACCGCGGCGCGGGAGAGGTCCTCGCGGGCCTGGACGTCGTCGATGTCGTAGAGCGGCCGTAGACCCCAGGCGGGTGCGAGCATTGCCAGCGCGGACTGTACGTCGACCCGCACGTCACCGGTGTGGACCGGCAGCGGGAACGGCTCGGCCGGCGGCAGGCCGGGGGTGAAGGCACCGTCGACCAGGAGGCCCCAGACGTTCTCGAACGGCACGCGGCCGACCAGGTCCTCGATGTCCACGCCGCGATACCGCAGCGCCGAACCTTCCTTGTCCGGCTCGGCGATCTGCGTGTCGAACGCAACCACACCCTCCAGCCCGTGCTGCACCTCGGTCCTCGGATCTGACATGCGACTCCCTCGTCCTCGTGGTCAGAGCACCCGCCCACCAGTGGCCGGCGCGCTGCTAGGCGCCCAGGCAGCATAGTTCTCGCCGCCACCCCCCGGACAGACCTGTGACCAGCCCCGCACGTCGCCCCTCCCCCCGCCGACTCCCCACGGCCGGTCCACACCGTCGGCGCTGACAGCACCACGGCCTCGACGCGTTGAGTGTCGGACCCGGAGTGGGCGTTGCGGCGTGTCAGACGCGGGCTGTGCTGGGAGATCTGCCTGTGCGTTGCTTGTACTGGCGGCTGAAGTAGGGAACGTCGGTGTAGCCGAGTGCGGCGGCGACCTGGGTGACTGTCATACCGGTCTCGGTCAGCAACTGATCCGCACGATCGATCCGCGCCTGGATCAAGTACTGCGCCGGCGACATCCCCATCTGCGCAACGAACCGCCGAGTGAACTGCGCCCTCGACAACGCGGCCCGCCCCGCCATCTCCGCCACACTCCAGTCCCGCCCGGGATCCTGCCTAATCAAGCGGGCCACCTCGTCCACAGCCGTGTCGGTCCCACCCCGCCCTGGATTGTGTACGGCGTCCCAGATCATCCCCAGCAACTGCTCCAAACACAGCTCAGCCTGCCGCCTCCCCACCACATCCCCCCGCCGATACCCCGCATCACTGGCCCGCGCCAACACCCCCAACAGCTCCCGATCCAAAACCTCCCCCCACCGAGGCAAGGGCACCACCCCACCCGCTCCCACCTCCTCGGACTCGTGAGAGACAGAAGCTTCGACATCGGATGTTTTGGCGTCGAATGGCTTGCGTGGTTCGGGTGTGGATTGTTTGGTGTCGAAGGGTTTGACGTCGAAGTGCATGCCGAAGACCAGGAGGCGTCGTCTGGGGTCGTGGCCTGCTCTGGGCGCGTCACCTGGTGCGAAGACGGCGCAGACGCCGGGGTGCAACTCGCGCTCAGCGCCGTCCAGCTCGAGCCGGCCGCGGCCGTCCAGGACGCACCAGAGGAGGTGGTCGGGCAGCGGGCGGGACACCCAAGACCAGCTCGGCTCGCACCGCCAGAACGTCGGCGCCGACAGCAAGCGCAGCCTCAGAGGTTCACCGACCGCCATTCCGTGCGTCAAAAGTCCAACTCCTTGCGCGAATCGTCCGTGGCCTGATCCTCAATCAGCCTAGGAGAATTGCTACGGCAGGCACAGACCGCGAGGGCCTGACAGATTTGGCCGGAACTATCCCGGGAGTGGTGGATGAGCGTTTCGTACAAGGTCGAGGAGCAGGCCGCCGCGACGTACAAGGAAGAGTTCGACAGCACCGGGTACACGCTGGTGCGCGGGCTGTTCGGCGCAGACGAGGCCGACCGGCTACGGGACCACTACATGGACCTGCGCAAGCGTGGCTCGGCTCCGCACGACTTCGCCGGCCATACGAGCACCAGCCGGGATCCGCTGCGCAGGTACCCACGCATGGCGCAGATGCACCGCTGGGACGACACCTCGCTGCAATGGCTGATCGACCCGCGCATCAATGAGGTGATGACCGCGCTGCTCGGCAGGTCGCCGTACGCGGTCCAGACGATGCTGTACTTCAAGCCCCCGGGCTCCCGCGGGCAGGCGCTGCACCAGGACAACTTCTACCTGAAGGCGGAGCCCGGGACCTGCATTGCGGCGTGGATGGCGCTCGACCGGGTGGACAAGGCGAACGGCTGTCTCGAGGTCGTGCCCGGCAGCCACCGCTGGCCGATTCTCTGCACCGAGAAGGCCGACACCACGGTCAGCTTCACCGATATCACGGTCCCGCTGCCGGATCCGGACGCCGCCGTACCGATCGAGATGGAGCCCGGTGACGTGCTGTTCTTCCACGGCGCTCTGGTCCACGGCAGTGCGCCGAACGTCACCAAGGACCGTTTCCGCCGCGCCCTCATCGGCCACTACATCGAAGGCGAGGCGCAGCGGGTCGCGCAGTACTACCACCCCGCTCTCCGGATGGACGGCACCCCGCTGGAACTCGAGGTGGCCGAAGGCGGCGGCGCCTGCGGCGAATGGACCAACGGCCCCGACGGCCCGGTCGTCCAGATGACCGGCACCCACACCGTCACCCGCAAACACGAGTAACCCACCCACCGACCAGCCCGCCGGTGGGTCTCGCCAACCCACCCGACCCCCACCCCGGGTCTCACCAACCCAACCCCGCCCACCCGAGGTCGCACCAACCCACTGCGCGCCCACCGGGGTTCTCGCCAATCCCACCGAGGGCCAGCCAGGGGTCTCGACAACCTCGACCGCGCGCTCACCCGGGGTCGCACCATCCCACCCGACGCCCACCCGGGTCTCACAACCCCACCCGACGCCCACCCGGGGTCTCACCAACCCCGCTCAGCCACTACGGGTGGGGCTCGCTGAAACCCTGGGTGGCGTGGGGTGGGTTGGCGAGGCCCCGGGTGGGCGTTGGGTGGGCTGATCCGACGCCCGGTCGCCGTGGGTTGGCGAGGCCCCGGGTGAGCGCTCGGTGCGGTTGGTGAGACCTGCGGGCGGGGTTGGTTTGAGTTGGTGAGACCCGGGGGCGGGCGTCGCGTGGGTTGGCAAGACCCCAGGTGGGCGCGGGTGGGTAGGCGAGGCCGCGGGTGGGCGGGCCGTGGAGGTTGGGGAGGCTCTGGGTGGGATTGGGTGGGGTTGGTGAGACCCGGGAGTTGGGGTTGGATGGGGTGTGGGAAGATGGGGGGCGCTGACAGCGTCGTCGGCCTAGGGAATGCCAGACGACGAAGGGAACGCTGGTGACCAGCGACATTCAGATTCCTGCAGAGCTCAAGCCCGCCGACGGTCGTTTCGGGGCCGGTCCGTCCAAGGTGCGTCCGGAAGCCGTCGCGGCTCTCGCGACCGAAGGCGCCAAGCTGCTCGGTACGTCGCACCGCCAGGCGCCGGTCAAGAACCTCGTCGCGCGGGTGCAGCAGGGCGTGGCCGACCTGTTCCAGCTGCCCGACGGCTACCAGGTGGTGCTGGGCAACGGCGGGTCGACCGCGTTCTGGGACATCGCGACGTTCGGGCTGATCCGGGAGAAGAGCCAGCACCTGAGCTTCGGTGAGTTCTCCTCGAAGTTCGCCAAGGCCGCGCAACTCGCGCCGCACCTCGGCGAGCCCAGCATCGTGAAGTCCGACCCCGGTACACGTCCGGCCGCGGTCGCGGAGGCAGGCGTCGACCTGTACGCCTGGCCGCACAACGAGACCTCCACCGGTGTGATGGCGCCGGTGAAGCGGGTCGAGGGTGCCGACGAGGGCGCGCTGGTCGCGATCGACGCCACCTCGGGCGCCGGCGGTCTGCCGGTCGACATCAACGAGGTCGACGTCTACTACTTCGCGCCGCAAAAGTGCTTCGCCTCAGATGGCGGGCTGTGGATCGCGGTGATGAGCCCGGCCGCGCTGGCGCGCGTCGAGGAGATCAGCGCCTCCGGCCGGTGGATCCCGGCGTTCCTGGATCTGGCCACCGCGGTCGACAACTCGAGCAAGCACCAGACGTACAACACGCCGTCGCTGGCCACGCTGTTCCTGATGGCGGAGCAGACCGACTGGATCAACAACCAGGGCGGGCTGGAGTGGAGCGTCGCGCGGACGACCGACTCGAGCACCCGGCTGTACACGTGGGCCGAGAAGTCCGAGTACGCCACGCCGTACGTCGAGGACCCGGACGCGCGGTCGCTGGTGATCGGAACCATCGACCTGGACGACTCGATCGACGCCGCGGCGGTCGCGAAGACGCTGCGGGCCAACGGAATCGTCGACACGGAGCCGTACCGGAAGCTGGGACGCAATCAGCTGCGGGTCGCGATGTTCCCCGCGGTCGAGCCGGACGACGTCGAGAAGCTGACGCAGGCCATCGACTACGTAGTCGAGCGCCAGAAGTAGTCGCTGGGATTCCTTTCGCACAGCGAGCAGCCGCCGGCCCAGGTGTCGGGTCGGCGGCAAGCTCATCCGTACCGCGAACAGCCCCCGACCCGGGTGCTGGGTCACCGGCAAGCTCATGCGTACGGCGAACAACCCCCGGCCCGGGTGCTGAGTCGGCGGCAAGTCCAGTGGTACGGCGAACAGCCGCCGGCCCGGCCGCTTGGGTCACCGGCAGGTTCATCCGTGCGGCGATCAGCCCCCTGGGCCCGGGTGCTGGGTCACCGGCAAGTTCAGTGGTACGGCGAGCCGCCGCCGGACCCGGGTGCTGAGTCACCGGCAAGCTCATGCGTACGGCGAACAACCCCCGGGCCCGGGTGCTGAGTCGGCGGCAAGTCCAGTGGTACGGCGAACAGCCCCCGGCCCGGCCGCGTGGGTCACCGGCAGGTTCATCCATACGGCGAACAGCCCCCGGGCCCGGCCGCTTGGTCACCGGCAGGTTTATCCATACGGCGATCAGCCCCCCGGGCCCGGGTGCTGGGTCACCGGCAAGTTCAGTGGTACGGCGAGCCGCCGCCGGCCCGGCCGCTTGGGTCACGGGCAAGCTCATCCCTACGGCGAACAACAACCCCCGGCCCGGGTGCTGAGTCGGCGGCAAGTCCAGTGGTACGGCGAACAGCCGCCGGCCCGGCCGCTTGGGTCACCGGCAAGCTCATCCATACAGCGAACAGCCCACCCGG